>JAHDDZ010000014.1 GCA_020629095.1 Candidatus Altimarinota bacterium
TGGTTGGGCGGTCAGTTGCTTCTTATGCTCTCTGTTGCACTTTTGACTGGTATCTGGATGGGCATTGTGGCGTACTTTTTTGGCGTGCCACATGCATTTGTAATCGGCATAATTGCTGGTTTTATGGAGTTGTTCCCCTACATCGGAATTCTTATTACAACTCTCTTTGCGTTCATTGTTGCTGTTCCATTTGGCGGGGCCGCCATTTTGGCGACACTTGGGGTGCAGTTTTTGGTACAGGTTATTGAGGGAAATGTACTTATTCCGCTTATCATGAAAGAGTCAACGGGGTTGAGTGCCATTGGGGTAATTATTGCGCTTAGCGCCGGGGGCACTATCGGGAATGCGCTTGGGGGGGTTGGTCTTTCAATTGTCTTTATGGTGCTTTCAATCCCTATTGCGGCGAGCATTTCACTCTTTATGAGTCACAAGTAATGTGTGCAAAATAAATCTCTCCGCCAATATCGCACAGTGGTTGTGCGGTATAGGCAGAAAAGAGTTGTTCGATTGATTTCCATTGGTATGGTAAAAATTCTATAAAAAGGGATGTAAAAGAGATTTCACTTATTTGTTTTGCAAGCTGCCGATAGTGATCAAGCCCATCTGCACCGGAAAAAAGGGCAAGCGCAGGCTCTTTTTTTATACTCAGATCAGCGGGCGCATTTGTTGGCACATACGGTAAATTCGCAATTATTATATCCCAGTGCCGTTGTGGTGCATTTGCCAGCAGGTCGCTTTGTCTAAATAGAACTGGCGCTCTATTCATATCTGCATTTTTTTGTGCACATCGCAGTGCTTTTTGGCTTATATCAATACCAAAAACAGCTGCATCTTTCCATTTTTTTTGCGCCCAGATTGCAATTGCACCACTTCCAGTTCCAATATCTAAAATGAACCTTGGCGGTGTTCGTGTATTAGCAATTATATGTTCCAGCAGCTGTTCAGTCTCTGGGCGTGGACACAGTACATTTGCTGATAAAGTCAGTGAAAGATCTGCCCAGTCTATATGTTTTTTGATGTGCGGTACGGACCATCCACGTGACCGCTTCCACAGATAGAACCAGTAGAGTATGCGTTTTTGCAGCCCGATAATTTTATTTGTCCTTGTTTTTATTTGCTCTCGAGAAAGGCCACAGGCATGGGCTAACAGCAGCTCAGCATCGAGTTGTGGGCTAGTAGTTATTCCTTTTGAATATAAAAAAAGCCTCCCTTGTTTTACAAGAGAGGCATGAGTGTTTTTTATTAGCTGCTCAAAAACTGTTTTCGCTTGTTCTCGCTCCGATATCCCTCTCGAGCAATAGCAGAAGCACGAGCCACTTGCTTGGTCGGTTTTTGTGAAAAGTTGCGCAGTTTTCGCATCTTTTTCTGAATCCGAGTTGATTTAATGTGGTTATTAAACCGCCGGAGGAGTTTCTCACCTGATTCGCCGTCTTTTCGTATAACTTTTATCACCATCGCGTCGCACTCTAGCGAAATGCAGATAAGTGTCAAGAAAATCATTCATACCCGCGCTTTTTTCGGCGTCTTTTTTCTACAAAATGGCACAGCCAATACTTCCACGTGATGGGAAAATCATATGCATGAGCATATTCAACCTCAGTTCCACCAAACCCTCTTTTGAATCGAGAAAGCCCCCACCATGGGTGTTTTTTGTTTTCTGCTTCGCTCAGCCCCCAAAAATTAAAGAAAGTGCAGCCTCTTTTTTTTGATTCCTCGATGGCAGCCAGCAACGTTGCATGGGCGATTGGCCGCTTGTCACGCACAGACGATCCCTGATGGTAGTATCCGGCAGCGTCATCAAACACAATTAAGCTGGCAGCCATGGGCACGTTGTCTATCATTGCCAAGAAAATCTGACAATCGTCCCCAAAAATATCGAGCTGTTTTTGTGTTTTCCCTTTCGCAAATGGGGTGAATTTTTGCCGTGCGACTGTTTTTTCATGCAGGTCCCAAAAGGTATTAAGTAGCTCCATTCCTCCTTGTTTCACCACAATTTGGGCTTTTTCTATTTGCTTCATTTCATACCGAGTTGACTTTTTCATTTGCGCCAACAAATCAGCTTTTTCGAGCTGAGCGTCAACTGTCAGTGTGCGGCTCGGGTTTACCATATACGGCGCGGATTTTTTCCATTTCCCCGCCTCAAAAACAGTTTCAGTTTCAACTGGTAAAAGTGGGCTGATGCGAGCCAGATCGGCTTTTTCTGCACGAGCAAACTGGGTAAATGTATCTAGGAAATCTGGCAAAAGAGTCATGTCATTTAGCAGCGGCCCATGCGAGCAAAGGAGGATGTTTCCACGTTTGGCGGCTATCATCTGGCACTGCGCCAGGCCAACGAGGGCGTTATCCATAAACACCCCAAGGCGATGATTTACCTCGCCAATTGACTCGCGCCATGTGCCATATTTCGCTCCCTGTAAAAATGTCTTATCCCCGCTAAAAGAAGCGTAAAATGCGGCTTGCTCAGATGCTGAGATAGAAACTAATTTCATGTTTTCAGTATATCAATACACCGGCGAATGTCACTTTCTCTTACTCGAAAATGGGTTGGAAATGTGACGTGCGACTGCGCAAATGCCTCTGCCATTGGGCACTGACTTTGCCTGTAACCGAAGGCAGAAAGATCGACGCCACGGGGAGAGAGTGGTATGCCCGTCCAGTCGCCCACTTGAAATCCATGCAGCTTCAGCCTTCGGACAATTTCAGCAGCTTTTTTGTGGCGCAGGACTGTGCGAAATCCGCTTTTCGGAATTGATATTTGCCCGCCCGGAAGAGCAGCAGCAAGCGCCCGCCCCCATGCAATTGCATTCTTTTTTTCACCATCAATTCGCCTGTTTTTTTGTTGTGCCATGTGCACCAGCAGGTGCCGCATTGCATTTGGCATGGTCGTAACTGGCGCGTCCCATTTCCCTTTTTTCTCGGCTGAACTGACAGCTCGTGGCAGCACTTTCAGTTTTGATAAAGCACCCGCAATATATTTCCCTCCAAAACTCCAAAAATCAACTGAAAAGCTGAGTAAGAGCGGCTGCAGCAAGTGCTGAGTTATCCATAAAAATGATGGCTTCTTAGTTATTTCTGCTGGGAGTTTTTCCTCTGACAAAGCCAAAACAGCTCCCCCAGAAACACAGCTAATCACCTTTTCTCGGCCAAAACTGAGCAGCAGATAGTCTGCATATTGCAAGTCAGAAAGGGCAATTCGGTGGGCTCCGTCAGCAATGAGTGGCACATTTCTTGCTTTTGCGATCTGCGCTATGGCTGCCAGTGGAGCCGCATTTCCATATATGTGGGGCGCAATTATAACCCCCACATTTTCTATTTTTTTCTGTAGGTCAGCTGGGTTTAAAACACCCAACTCATCGGTATCTATCCATTCAATTTCGTAACCAAAATAAATCGCTGGCAAGGCCAAAACAGCGCATGTAAAAGCAGGAATTGCCACTTTTTTGTTTTTGGGAATTTTAAGATGGATCAACAACTCGCGCAGGCCAGTACGTGCAGAGCTGTAAACCCGAATTGGGGTATTGTTAAAAAGGGCAGACACATCTGGTTTTGATCTTCGAAAAAGGCACGACAGGGCATAGAGTGCATCAGTTTTAGAGAAATGCGGAACAGTTTGTGTGCTAAGCAGGTGCATCAAAAAACTGGGTTATATTTGGTGGCAGCCGAGATTCGAGCAGCACGGCGTCACCCTCTGAAAGGGCTTTTATCCGCCTTGTAAACAAATCAAAATCACCAACATGAAATTGATCTCCAAGGATTCCTTTTCCCATTTCTGCGTGGTCATCTCTCCACCACCACAGTTCTGCACCGATTGCTTTCACCGCCTCAAAAATTTGTTTATGAGCGCCCTCTTCAGCCGTGCCTAGCTCACGCAGTGGCAGCATGGCGATGATTTTTTGCCCTGGCACAAGAGCCAAATGCACAAATGCAGCCAGCGAGCCAGAAAGATTTGCTGTGTGCAGATCGCGTAAAATCCAGGTGCCTTTGCTGTTTTTTTGTGCAGAGAGGGCATTTTTTGTTTGTCTTACTGTCATGAGCGCACTGGCAAAACTGGTGGCGTCAGCGCCCAGATCTTGGGCTACACGCAGTGCAATGTAGGCATTTTCAGCAAAATGCGCCCCAGCCCACGGCAAGGTCATTTGTGTGCCATTAAAGTCAAAATGCAACTGGTTCATTTCTGTTTTTATGTTCAGGGGTTTTTCAACAGAATAGACAGGAATAGACAACTGGGAGGTAGTTGCGTGAGCCACCAAATTTTGACTTTCAGCATTAATGTACACCCGCTTTGTAGCGCCCTCGGCTATCTCCCACTTCGCCTGTTTAAGGTTCTCAATCGACCCAAAAAGGCTTAAATGCTGCAGCTCAATTGCGGTAATAACACCAACATCTGGGAGGATAAAATCACACACTTGTGCGATTTCTCCTTTTTTATACGCTCCCACTTCGACTACGGCAAAGCACTGTTTTTCATTTTTAAGAAATGCTGCATTTGCAATCACCCAGCGGGCAATGGCGATTTCTGTGTTTTCATTTCTGGGAGTCGCCAGCACGGCATCTACCCCAAAAGAATGCTGTAGTACGTGGGTCAAAATGCGCCGAGTTGTAGATTTTCCATAGCTTCCGGTTATGCCAATAAACGTGCAGTTTTGGGCTGATTTTCGAATTTGCTTTGCTTGCGAATAGAGACGATATTCATACTTTTTTCGAAGAATATCTGTCAGAAAAGTTGCGCAAAGGCTACCCAGCCAAAGAGACCTTTCGCCAATCAAAAGTGCCCAGAAAAGGGCAATATATTGAGAGAGGAGAACGCAGACAATTGCCCCAAAGAAAAGTCCTCCTGCAATTAATAAAATTGACCGAGCAGACCACTTCGGTCGAGGCAAAATACCTGGAAAGAACCACAGGTTCCACAGGCTCTTGCGGCCATTTTTTGTGCGTAAATAGGCTTGCATTCTGTCAAATCGATACTCTCGTAGTTGCCAGTTTTGCGCGTGCCAAAGTGCGGTTCTGATGGCTAAAATGATAAATACGATCAGCAAAATATTCATGAAATGAAGCCGATTATTTGCTGACTAACAAAAGCAGAATGTGTTCGGTGGATGCCATGGCGCCCGTCACTTATAGTTGTTAGCCTCGCGCTGGGAAGCTCGGCGTAGAGCACCTTGGCCGAACGAATCGGGGTCATCGTGTCATGTTCGCCCCACACCAGTAAAACCTCATTTTTGATTGTATTCAGTTCATTTCGCATGCACGGCTCGGCTGTCAGCTTGCTCAGCGTGCTCTTGAGCGACTGCGGAGCATTTGCCCAGTCATGCGCCTTAAACACCTTTTTGAGCAAAAAGTTTTTGAAGCCAACCGGGATTATTTTTCCAAAGCGCGAAAGCAGCTGGGTGACTTTTTGTTTTTTGCTAAGTGGCCACTGAATGCCACTGGCTGCCAGTAGGACAATCGGTGCACTGTGTGGATGTATTATACTATAGCGAAGAATGATTCGCCCACCGTTGCTGTGCCCAACCAGGGGCACATTCTCCAGTTTTTGTGACTGCAAAAAGGCACTCAGCCACTGGGCATAATCAGTACTCGACCAACCGCTTTCGTCTGGTGGATTGCTTTGCCCAAAGCCAATTACGTCGAGCACAACAACCTGTCCACCTGTTTTTTCAGCAATTGTTTGGGGGATTTCTCCATCGAGAAAACTATCAACAGAGCCCCCCCAACCGTGCAGCATGACACACGCAGGGACGCCACTTCCGACCGTAACGTATCGGGTTTTTTTGCCCTCAACTTCGACAAAGTGGCTTTGCTGCATGTTTTATCCGCAGGCGTTTATGCCACATGGAACTTCGGCATCACCGGCAAATGCATCTATTTCATACTCTTCGACAACCCATTCTTGTTGTTCGGCCAGGCTTGTCCCGACTTCTTCGTCTTCTGACAGGCTACTGAGCATTCCAGCATACTCCTCTGAGACAGTAAAAATCTCTTCTTGAAGGGCGTTGAGTGGAAGGGTTTGTAGCTCTTTTTCTCGGTCTGCCAAAATATCTACTGTCGCCGCTAACTCAGCTGGGTCATTATCATAATACACTGCATCAATCAGCGCATAGTGCCGTCGCTCGATTTCTATAATTGTATCAATTTGCGTTGCTCGCGCTTGTGGGTTTTCAGTTTCAATTTGCGCCTTGTTTTTTTGTTTGCTTGCACTGCTCATTTGCAGCGCAAGCGCTTCTAGCTCATCCAGTTCAAGTGCATCAATCTGCAGCATAAGCCCCTCGTTAAACTCGTCTTCGCCGTTTAGCATCATGATATTTCGACTCAGCACAAACCGAAATTCTGACTCAGCCATGTCGTGCATAGCGACAATTTGGCTATTTGGAGCACTCTTTAGCTCTTCTGCAAGTGAGGTAATAATATCCTGTGACGCAGCCAACTCAGCTGGCTCGTTGTCATATTCTATTGCATCAATCAGAGCCATTTGTCGTGTTCGCATTTCGATTATTTCTGTGACCATCATGGCTCGTTCAGCTGCTGAAAGCTCTACTTCTTCCATTTCAATTACATCCTCCGGCATCATTCCAGAACCCATTGTTTCATCCATCAACTGCATCAGTTCTTTTGTGCTGCCATGGTTTTCTGGAACAACAATCTCTAGACTTCGAGCTGGTCGCGTGTTTCCTACTGCTTCAAACTCGGCAACTTGCACGCCTTCCATTTCAACGGCTCCAGACATGTCTAATTGATGATTTCCCATATCAAACATCAGTCGATCCATCTTGATTTCCACGTCTTCAGCTGGAATCATGATGCTTCCAGACCATACATTTTCGTCTGACATTTTTTTCATATCTAGCATGAAACTAGTTTCAATCCCCGTTTCAATCCAATTATACTCATCATCATAATACCCTCCCTCTTCTGCCACTTCGAGTTGTTTGTGGTCTTCTGTCCAAATGCCGCTTATCTCTGTTGTTGATTCTAGCATTGAGAGCTCAAACGCGCCGGTTGCTTCCCAGTCAAAGCCAAACTCCCCCATGTCGATATCTGCGACAAATACGCCGTCTACCATCTCACCTGGTTCAATTCTGACCTGTCCACCACTCGTATTATTCACCAGCGTGAAAGAAACAATTTCTGGGTCGTCAACCACGCTCCCAAGGATTCTTATTTGCACGTCCTCCATGTTTGTTGTGCTTACAGAAACCACCCCAGCAAAAGATGGAATAGCGTATGCAAGCTCTTCTGCGCTCATATTTATCAGTTCTTCGCGTGCCATCATCAGGTCATCTTGACCATCCATGCCGGTTACCATGGCCATCGCGCTCAGTCCATCCATATATTTTATCAGCGTGTCTATATTTGAAACCAATGCGTCTCGCACAGACTCTGGCGAGCTTTGAATGTCAAATTCATATCGACCTTCCACTACCTCAAACGCACCAATCGGCTGCCAAATGTACCACCCAGCAAGCAGTTCTCCTACCATTTCTTTTGTCAGCATCTGCACTCCTAGTTGTTGCGCTGGGCTTTGGATCATCCCTTGAAAGTCTTCTGCAGGGATTGAAAACCATCGATTGAAAGCTTCTGCTGGGAGCATAAATTCGTCCATATCTGGCATGTCTCCGTTCATTTTTCTGATCTGCACAAATGCATCTTCGGTCGTTAAAATCAAACTCCCATCCAGTTCCATTTGCCTGGTTTCACCGTCCATGTCACCACCCACGAAGCCAGCCATTTCCATCATGGCTTCGCCCGAAATGCTGTCAACAGACTGCTTCATGGTCATGGCAAAATCAACAGATCCAGAATCAGAAAGTGGGCTTATAGCTCCTGGATTTAGGTTTCCCGTTATTCCGAAATTACTAATATATTTTTCCGGAGAAGGCACGACTTCTGGCACAAGCGCCATAACTTTTTCTTCCAGCTGCGAATGAATTCCTCGCATTATCTGATCACCATTTTGTGGTCTGGCCACAGCAGAACAACCAACCAATAAAACAGAAAGACCGAGAACTGAAAGTGCGTTTTTAAGATGCATAAGGAATATATAAATTTCACTTCTGAATATAGTCGTTCACAAAAAATGGTCAAATGATTTGCAATTTGTATTCAGGCACGTATAATTTGCCACGATTAAAATTAGAAATACATGGAGCATATGTGGACAGTACTCGGGCAAATCTGGCGTACAGATAACCTTCGAAATAAAATTCTTGTGACTTTGGGGTTGCTTTTCGTTTTCCGAATAGCTGCGCACATTACGGTTCCTGGTGCAGATGTTGCGGTGATTGAGTCACTGCAAAACAGTATTGCGGCTGGAAACGACAGCGCATCTGGCTTGGCGATATTGAGCTTGTTGACGGGGGGGGCGATGGAGCGATTCTCTTTAGTGCTTATGGGGCTAACGCCATACATCAATGCGAGCATCATTTTGCAGCTTTTGGGGGTGATTGTGCCGAGTATCGAAAACTTGAAGAAGCAAGGCGAGCAAGGGCAAAAGAAAATTAGCCAATGGACGCGCATTTTGACGGTTCCACTGGCGGCGTTGCAGAGTTTTGGGATGATGTATTTCATTAATCAAACAAGCCTGAGCGCTGTTGGGCTGCCGATCTTGGACACGTCAGACTGGGGGGTTATGCTGCCAGCAATGCTGACAGTGACAGCCGGAACGGTGTTCCTCATGTGGCTTGGGGAACTGATTACCGAAAAAGGAATTGGAAATGGAATCTCGCTTATCATCTTCGCGGGGATTGTGGCAGTAGTACCAACACAAATCGCGACTGCATTTTCGAGCGCAGGGCCTCTGGTTAACTTGGGTTTGGTGGCTCTGACAGTGGCGCTAACTATGTTCGTAGTATATGTCGCAGAAGCTGACCGGCGTGTGCCGATTATGTATGCCAGTCGAAAAGCTGGTGGGCAGCAAATTCGCAGTTTTCTCCCAATGAAAATCAATCAGGGGGGAATGATTCCAATCATCTTTGCGGTGAGTGTGCTGAGCATGCCAAGTATTCTCTCACAGCTTATGGCGCAATCTGAAGCCATTTGGGCGCAAAACATGGTTACGTGGATTGGTCGTCATTTGACGCCTGGCTCAACTGGAATTACCTACAACTTGCTCTACGCAATCTTGATTATCGCGTTTACGTACTTCTATGTGAGCATTGTTTTTGAGCCGAAAAAGGTAGCTGAAAATATTCAAAAGAGAGGAGGGTTTGTTCCAGGCTACCGACCAGGAGCCGAAACAGAAGGCCTGATCGAGGGCATTAGCAGCCGGCTTGTTTTCTGGGGAGCAATCTTCTTGGCATTTGTGGCGGTGGCACCGATCTTCTTTGAGAGAGTTATCACTGGGGGGTTGCGTGGCGTGACCATGTTTATCGGAGGCGCGGGGATCATTATCGTCGTTGGCGTTGTGCTTGATCTCATCCGGCGTATTAACAGCCAACTGGTTATGCATGACTATGACACACTGTAGTCTATGAAAGACAACCTGAACCAATTATCCGCGTGGCTGAGTTATCAGCCCGCGGATTTTTTCTTGTGCACAGACCCCAAGAATGTACGCTGGTTGACTGGTTTTTCTGGCTCTTTTGCATGGGTTTTAATGGGCGAAAAAGTGATGCACTTTATTACCGATGGGCGATATGCGGCCGAGGGGAAAGCTATTTGTAGTGCGCTTAATATGCACTTGGTGCTGCTGCGAGCTGGCGCTGAGAAGTGGCCAAACTGCGCAGATAAAGCCACTATGCTAATAGAAGACACTGTGCAGATTGGCGCCCGGCAGCGGCTGCAAAAGCGGTTTGAAAACTATCTCATTCAGCCTGTTTTGTCACCTGTTTTGCAGTTTCGCCGAGTGAAAAATGAAGCAGAAATGGAAACTATGCAAGCCGCACAAAGTCATGTTGATACTGTGCTAAATAGCTTTTTGCAGAAAGAGGCATACTCTGGAGTAACTGAAATAGAGCTGGCGTGGAGGTTGGAAATGGCGCTGCGAGATGAGGGGAAATATGGACTTAGTTTTGACCCAATTGTGGCATTTGGGGCAAATTCTGCACAGGCGCATCATCGCCCCACAAAAGCAAAACTGGCCGTTGGGCAGCCAATGCTCATCGATTGTGGAGTGACTAAAAATGGATATGCAAGTGATATGACTCGGATGTACTGCTTGCAGCAGGTGCCAAATGGGTTTCAGGCTGATTTTGATGCGGTGCTGCAAGCGCAAGAAAAGGGGATTAAAATGGTGAAAGCCGGGGTAAAAGTGGCGACCATCTCAAAGGCAGTGCGGGCTGATTTGGGCGACCGAGAGCCGCTTTTTAGCCATAGCTTGGGGCACGGCGTTGGGCTTAATATTCATGAAGCCCCGAGTTTGAGCATTCGATCTGAGGAGGTTTTACAGGCCCGCGAGGTCATCACGCTCGAGCCGGGCATTTACCGCGAAGGCAAGTGGGGAATACGCATAGAGGATATTGTGCGAGTCACGCCACATGAATGCGTGGTGATGAGCCAGACCCCAAAAAGCTTGCGTGTGCTGGGGGTTTAGGGCATACTTTTGCTATGAAAGACATGGCTTATTTGCTGGCAGTGCACAAGGCTATGCGCCTCACTCAAACGCGTTTTCAGCAGCTAGGGGCATTTTTTGGCCACGACTGGCAGGCTGTTTGGAATTCTTCTGAGAGTGATTTTTTGGCAGCTAAAATAGACCGCCGTGGTCGAGATGGGTTTTTTGAAAAGCGCGGAAATATATCGCCAGAGGCTGTAATGGCTAGTTTAGATGCCTGCGAGGCAATTGCGCTCGTGCATGGGCAGGCTTATTATCCTGCGCCATTGTTGCCGCTGACAGGGGCGCCGGTGGTGCTATTTTGTCGTGGAGAAATTATCGAAAGTGATTTTCCGGCTGTTGCAGTGGTGGGCTCTCGGCGGCTTTCGGCCTATGCCAAGCGGGCGATTGAGCACCTGACAGAGCCGCTCTCACGCGCTGGTTTGACCATCGTGAGTGGCCTCGCCATGGGGGCAGATGCCCTTGCGCATGAAGCGGCGATGAATGCTGGTGGGCGCACAATTGCGGTTCTTGGTAATGGAATCGATAGTATTTATCCGCGATCGTCTGCGGGCATCGCAGAGCGCATCTTGGATGGAGGTGGGGCGATTCTTTCAGAATATTTTCCGGGCACAGAACCTCGCCCAGAGCACTTTCCTGTACGAAATAGAATCGTGGCAGGTCTGTCGCGTGGTGTGGTGGTCGCAGCGGCACAAGCCAAGTCAGGAAGCTTGATAACCGGACGGCTTGCGGTCGAACAAGGCCGAGATGTTTTTGCAGTTCCGGGGAGCATTTTTGATGCTGGAGCAGCGGGCACAAATGAGCTGATACAAAAGGGGCAAGCGCACCCGGCGACCAGTGCAGAATATGTCTTAGAGGTGCTTGGGCTTGATCAAAAACAGGCAACTGGGCAGGTGCAAATGGAGCTGCCGATGGGCGATATTGAGCGTGAGATTGTGGCTGCTTTTGGTGTTGAAAATGAGCAGCATATAAATGACCTCATCCGTGCTTTGCCGCATGACTCTGCTGTGGTTGGGGCTCACGTGCAGATGCTTAGCCTGAAGGGCGCCCTGCGTCACATGGGCAATCAAATGTATGCACTGAACCTATGAAACAGAAAATAATCCAGACGGCGGTTTTGGTGCTGGTGGGTATTTTGGGCTTTGCAGCTGGACAGTTTCAGTTGCGCGCACCGGTTGAAACAAGCCCGATAATTGTTCCGCAAATTGGTCGAGTGGCGCTCATTTCTGCAGCAGATGATGGCCTTAAAATTGAGATAAGTGGCGCGGCGCGTGTGACTTGGGGCAGTGAGATTGTGGAAGGTGCCGGGGAGTATTTTATCCCGATTAGCCAGTTGCCAAACGCGTCAGATTTGCTACTGGCTGGCCACGCATTTGTAGGAAATAAGGCCAGCGGAAAGTACTATCCGACTGATTCATATCATGCACGCGGTACGGCAGTTGCCGACCGACGATATTTTGCGACAGAGGCAGAGGCGCAGGCGGCCGGTTTTATGGCGTCAAAAGCGAACTAGATTTGCTTGACAAAGCCGCGGAGCTGACTAGTCTGCGGGCGAATAAGTGAACTCAAATGGCTAAGAAAAAAGCAGCTGGCTCGTCCCGAAATGGTAGAGATTCCAATGCAAAACGCCGTGGCGTCAAACGCTTTGGTGGGCAAGTAGTAAGTGCCGGAGAGGTGCTGATTCGTCAAAAAGGAACCAAGTTTCGACCAGGCGAAAATGTGGGCATTGGGCGTGATTTTACCCTATTTGCACTGACAGATGGCGAGGTGACATTCCACGAAAAAGCTGTTCGACGATTTGATGGTCGACGATACCCAACACGATTCATTAACGTGAAATCAGTGGTGTAGGTTTGGTTTGACAACAACAACAAAACAGAAGACAATCCGTGTGATTGTCTTTTTATTATGAAAATCTGGGGAATATTTCTGCTTTTGCTTGGGAACGCCGCCGCGCTGTGGGCGATCGATACGCAGGTGTATAATGATATTTTGTTACCCAATACACTTGATGTCGCTGGGAGTATGAACTTGGGGAAATATGCGATTGTTGGATTACTTTTTAGCTTTATAAACACGGTGCTGCGACCCATTTTAAACCTCGTTTCCATCCCATTTCGGTTTTTGACCATGGGTCTTTTTGGCTTCATTCTCAATGCAGTTATGCTTTTTGCAGTTCAAGTTGCAGTTGATTTCTTGGCCATAGGCGATTTGCGACTTATCATCAGTGGATTGCTGACCTATGTTGTGGCGGGGCTGCTGCTTTCAATTGCCAATCATATATTGCATTGGTTTGTGTAATCGTGGTATAATAAGACGATGACGCACTATGATAAGCAGCTTTACAGTCGTTTGGTTAATGCTAGCAAGGCGATAAATGCTGAGCAGAAAACATGGCTCTTAGAGCAAGAACCGCATATGCCAGCTGAAAAAAAGCAGCGAATCTTTATGGCATTTGCACAAGAACAAACAAAACGAGCTGATATTAACCGGCGTCGATTAGCGCTCAATACTGAGTATATGCACCGAAAAACAAGCATTGTAAATGCATATAATGAAACAATAGAAACATCGCAGGACTTTGGTCTGTTGGCTGATTTAGAAGAAAATATGGATAATGCATTTTTGTCATGAGCCCAGAAAAAATTGGCCAACACGAGCACAATGAGGCACTAGAAAGTGCATATGGTGATAATGCAGAAGTCGTACGTGATTTAGAGTATAATCAGTCAGTAGAGGTAAAAAATGGTGCACGAAAAGTGCAAGAGGGTGAGTATGTAGATGCAAAAGAGTATACACGAATAGACGGAAACACGGTCGAGTTAAACCTGCAAGAGGCCGCTGCAGCAAAGGTGGAAGCCAAAGCCCAGGTTGAAACATGGAATCGAACGATCGAGGCCAAGGCCGAGGCAGAGCAGCTGGTGCAAGAGGGGTATAAGCAGTTTCAAAAGCAGTCAGCAGAGCTGGAAAATGAGATGGCACCACAGCACGAGGCGCTTGATATTGAGGAGGCCCGCGTTCTAGATGATGCATTTGCAGTTATTCAGTCAGAAGTAGGAACATCAGAGAGCCAGTCTCAGACTGACTTAAGCCTCCCAAGTGAAGACGAGCCAGTAACGTAGATTGCACTTTTGTGCTGGTTTAGTAGGCTGAAAATATGAGAAATCCGTTATTTCGCACAGACGCGTATAATCGTAGAATGGCGCATTTGGCAGGCCCAAAATGGAATACTCCAGCGGTCTTTACGCTGCAGTTTCGCTGCTGCCCGTGGGGTGAAATTGTCGCCTATGGAATTGAAAATTCGATGCGAGATGCGCTTGATTTTACTCTCACGGAGGAGCACGTAGAGCAGGCCCAAGCCAAAGCACAAAAGAGCTGTATGCCGTATTTCCACACCGCCATGTGGGAGTCAGTTGTGGCTGGGGGGAGGTATATGCCGCTGCGGGTATATGCCGTGGCTGATGGTACAATGGTAGCCCCTGGTGACCCAATCATGCGGGTTGAGGGTCCTTTGGAATTGGCGGCGCACATCGAGCCGCTTTTGCACCGCGTGTTTTATCCGTCTTTGGTGGCTAGTCATGCACGCTGGGTTACACAGTTAGTGGGCGCACACCGCGTGGCGGAGTTTGGATATCGCAGCGCAATAAATGACGAAATGCACGACTTGGCGCTTGACTCACTTTTTGTTGGAGGGGGGATATCCCGCACCAGCAGCGACTTGGCATCAGATCTATATGCCACCGTGGGGACAGTAGCGCACCGGTTTGTGCAGGGCTCTCAGTCGGTCGAATCTGCATATGACACGCAGATCGCCCATATGAAATCTCCAGTTTTACTGGTGGATACGGAGAACCCAATTGATGGGATTAAGCTCGCGCTGAAAAAGCAAGCGGAGAACCTAGAAAAGGCCATAGCGATGCGGATTGATAGTGGAAATGTGGTTGAACAACTGCGGTTTATTTTTGAAAAATATGCGGCAGATGGAGGTAAAAAACCAGAGCAACATACAATTATTGTCAGCTGTATTTCGTCTGACGAACATTTGCAAGAAGTTGAAAATAGCCTGTCAGAGAAGGAAAAGTCCTTTGTGCACTATGGCATTGGCAACCTGTTGATAGCAAAAAATAAAACACGCGAGGCGGCGTCTAGTGCCTATAAATTGAGTGAAATGGGTGGTCGGGCGGTTATGAAATGGTCTGGCACACCGGAAAAGCAGTCACTGCCCGGGCGACCAACATTGGCGGAAAAGACAGATGAGCAGCGTATTATTTCGCAAGTGGGAGAGTATGAGACTGACCTGCTAGAACTTGCATATGACCATGGCCAGTTTTTGCGAGAGCATAATCTAGAGGCCGCAAGACACCGAGTTAAAGCATCACCTGTGATTGCCCTGCAAACACAAAAAAGCCCGCAGACAACTGCGCTCACTCATTCACTTCGAGTGACTAGAAGTGCAGTGCACTAACAGATTTTCCGGCAGTGCTGTGGCTGATTACATCGGCAAAGAGTGGTGCCACGCTAATGCTCTTGTGGTTCTTTAGTTGCACATCAACTGGTAGCGTATCAGTTGTCACGATACTCGCAAAAGCCGCCTCGTTTAGCCGGTCATATGCGGGGCCACTGAGGATGCCGTGGGTTGAAACCAAGTGGACTTCACCGTTTGCACCAGCGGCTTCAAGTGCTTTTTTGGCGGCGCAAACTGAGCCTGCAGTATCGACCATGTCATCGACGATGATACATGTTTTGCCCACTACGTCACCGACCACATGCGTAATTTCGCTTTGGTTGTGGGCTGGGCGTTGTTTATGAAGAATTGCAAATGGCAACCCGAGCCCATTTGCAAACTTCTTGGCGTCCTTGGCGCCACCTGCGTCTGGGCTGACTACCACAGTGTTTTCGGTGTCTTTTGCTGCAAAGTGCTGTGTCAGCAGTTTTCGTGGGCTTAAATTATCACAAAATTCAGCTGTTCCCGTTTTTCCAGCTGTTTGGATTCCTTC
>JAHDDZ010000015.1:0-1634 GCA_020629095.1 Candidatus Altimarinota bacterium
TTTACCGATGAGAAAAATACTCCACATAAATGATGCCGCTTTGGCCAGACTGCCCGATGACCTGAAAGCCATTGATTTCGTCATATGACTCGAGTTCGGGCGATGCCCCGTCGCACAGGCGGATGCCTTCGCCGATGGCGTCAGCTGGCGGAAAACCGCTGGTCGTGATGACGCAGTCGCCCCCCCACACGTGGTACTCGGCGTACTCGGTTCCGGGCGGAAACGCACTGAAGTTGTTGACCCCGCCGTCGCTGAACTTGATCCGCTCATATCCCATTGTGCGGCGCTGCGGGGTGTGCTCGACTGTGCCCGCGGTGGCATAGGCCGTTACGCCATCCACGGTGGTGTCGACCGTGTTTTTGGTGGCGCCAGAGGCGTCTTTCACATACGTCCGGAGGAAGTCAACGCGCTCGCCGGTAGGCAGATAATCATACAATTTCTCTTGCTCGATGTCGATGAAATCGGGCGCGCACGGGGCAATGTCACCCGCTGGTGGCGCCGCTGTCAGAGCGGTCGCAGAGCTAATATTGAACCACACTTCGCTGATGACCGACTGGGTCAACACGTCAAAGAATGTGAGGCGCTTGAGCTGGTCGCCCACCGCGTAACCCGTGCCTGCGGCGGTGGTTTCATAACACGTTTCGATGACCTCATAGTCTTTTTGTTGCACCGGAATTGGGTCGCTGGGCGCGGGCACTGGCGCGCCGCTCATGTCGTAATATACCAGCGACTGGGTGGCACCGTCTTCGCTCCACTGCCACACGCTATAATAGTAGTCGTCGGTGCCGTTTTGCTGCACCAGTTGTGGCTCAAAGTCGTTTTGTGATTGCAGCTCGGTGAGGATGTCAGCGAGGGTATTTCCGCCCGTAATCGCCCCAGCCGTGTCAGTCACCCAGTTGGCGTAGGTGCTGACCTCTTCGTCCATTTCTAGGTGAATGACCATGCCGCTCGCGGGCTGCAATCGCAGCTGGCTGACGGCCGTCACGTCCAGCTTCATAAACGTGCTGGTGGGGGGCGCAATTGGCGTCCAGACGGTGGGGGTGTTGGGCGTGTCAAACTCGCTGTCGGGGATGGCCCCAGCCGCTGTCGGGTTCGTGTTGTACACTACCGGATAGGTCGGGTAATCGGGCACGCGATAGTCTTGATTACTGATGTCGATGAGGAGATCAGCGGGCGTTCCGTCTATCTGAAAACTGACCGTCGACGCGCGCTGCACGTCTATCAGCTGGGTTTCGCCCTTCCCGATCTTCATAAAGTAAGACGAAGTCGAGCTGTGGCTAAACGGTTTGGGGTGGTCGCCGGGGTTCAGCGACGCGTTGGCATAGATGTCATAGACCATAGTAGTGGGGTTATATGCCCTTTTTCATACGCCACGAGGGCATTTTTTGGGCAGCACTTTTGCTTGACCTTTGCCCGCAAATAAGTATAAATACAATGTCAGGTCTGTCTCCTCTCGCATTGTCGGGGGTTTCCCCCTGCACAATTCGATCTTTTTCAGACCGACTTTTAACACCATTTTTATCAAACCCAGAGTGCCGTTTTTGCGCTCTACAAACACAATTTTAAGTTATGAAGATAACAGACAAATCCACCATTAATCAGATTATGGCAGCCATAATCACACTCGCCTTTCC
>JAHDDZ010000015.1:1644-10205 GCA_020629095.1 Candidatus Altimarinota bacterium
CCACGCTGAAAGCATGGCACGTAAATGAGCACAAACACGACCGAAAGCGACGTATTGGAGCAGTTATTCTTGAGGTAGACTCCTTTTACTTGGAAACAGAAAAGCTACACAACGGCTGGGAACGCCAGCAGTTTAAGGCACGTTTGCGTGCATTGCACAACGAACTGAAAGACAATTAATTATCAAACCCAGGGCGCCGTTTTGGCGCCCTACAAACACATTTTTTATGAATGATTTGTATACACTGCTGGGGCACATTGTTGCACACTATATGGTGCAAGTGGCACAGCGGCAAAACCTGAAGTACACCAATGAAAATTACTTCTATGGAATTACCAGTTTGCGTGCATTGAATGATATTAGTTTCACGCTCCTACACGCACGGAATATGCTGGATAAAGCATGGCTTCTGAGTGAAAATCGGGATATTGAAAATATCATGATTGCCAGAACGGCTATCAATGATGCGCTAAATGCGTATACGCACAGAGATGGCACAGAGCAAGATGCTGTTGATGTTCTCAAAAACTTCTCTGAAACCCATTTACAAACCCAGCCCACGGCAAATGCCTAGGGCTACAAATTATTTATCATGAAAAAACATTTAGAAATTTTAATGCAATTAGCTTATGTGAACTGGGCTGTTCGAACAGCTTATTGGAGAATTGAAAAGAGTAAAAATATATTCGAAAGAATAATCGCTCCTTTTCCAAGGAGCTTGAGTTACTCAGATCAGAGAGAGTTAAGGCAAGTATTAGAAGGATTGACCGAACCACAAAGACGCCAGTTTATTGTCTCGGCAATAAGCCAAGCACGAAATTCTTTGGTGGAAATAAGCCAAGCCGCAAAAGGAGTTGAGTGAACTCATTCGGGCAGGAGTAACACTGCTCAAATCAGTGTCTGATGATTCGAGCAGACTTGATATTGATATGTTTCTATCCAGCGCAAACAGTTTTGCTGCTAAATATGAAACCTATTTATCAAACCAGCCCGCGGCAAACGCCTAGGGCTACAAAAACATTTATTATGGAAAGTTATTATGATTATTTGGGGCACATCTTTGGGGTTTTCATGTCGCGATTTGCAACAGCAGAAGACCACCCAGAGCTAACCCACGGTAAGTTTTTTAATGCCGTATACGTAATGCGGGTTATGGATGAACCGAGTGACATTACTCGACTTGTCAAAAACACCTTTGACACCCTTTGCGACCACAAATACTTCGGTGAGCAGATTATGCTAAAAGAAGCGAAAGATGTCGTAAATGAAGCCCTGAGTGAGCTTGGACGACAGTCTGGCACAGAGGAAAGCGCAAAGGCGATTTTAAAGGCATTTTGCGATGAACATTTTCAAACTCAGTCCGCGGCAAACGCCTAGGGCTACAAACACCATTTTTATGAATACGAAACTTTTTAACGAGTACATTTCGTTGCTGGCGAGCCTACACGCAGGTTTTATGAGTCAACATTTTTCGTTGGTGGCACATGCTGTTATCACTGCATTTGAGGCAGAAGTTGGCCTTCTGGGCGAAACTGAGGAGGCAGCAAAATATGCCGCAAAGCGCCTGTCAGACTACTATTCTGCGCTGGTAAACAACCAGCCAATGGCGAATGCAAAACTTAAAATCATAGATGATATGATGGCTCAAGTAGTGGAAACGCTCGAGTGGGGAATACATATAAATGCCCGCTTGGAAACAATCATTCTGAACATCAAAACCATTTAAATTATGGATATCAAAAAGCTGAGATTTGAAATGATCATGAGCCTTGCATTTATGCATAGTGAACTCATGGACAGAGTTATTACCGTAACGCCACCTGCAAACAAGTACCCGAAAAGTGCTTACGCAGACAGTGTAACGGCTGATGCGCATATCATCCCAGATGATAAAACTGCCTGCCTCTATTCTGTGAAACGAGTCAGAATGCTTTATATGAGGCTGATGGAGACAAATGAAAACGAGGAGCTGCAGGCGGCATATACGGTTCTGACAGTTGTTATGAAAGAGCTGGAACTGCCATATGATGCACAGTTTGCAATTACCAATGCGCTGAACCGCCTGAATGCCTTTCGGCGAGAACACGGCCTAGCGGCATCTGTGATAGTCGATATGCCCGATGGAATTGAGCTTATGAATGCCGATTAAAAGTCATGGTCAGAAAATCGACCAATCCCCTCTTGTGCAAACAAGAGGGGGACTTTTCAAATACCCCATTGCGGGCTTTTTTGCATGGTCACACCAGTTTTGCTATACTCCTATAAATCACCCTTCTGTACATGTTTCAACAGCTTGCCGCCATCTTTCGACCCGATTTTTTGACCCATCTGAAAAACGACCCCAAGGGCGGGTTTTGGTTTTGGTTCAAATGGATGGCATTACTCGCCATTTTAGGAACAATTTTGGGGGCGTTTTTGATTCCGAAAGCCGTGGAAAAAGGCAGTGAATATATTGTTTCAGAGCTGGAAAAACAGTACCCAGACTATGAGAATTTTAGCATGGAGCTGACCGACGGCCAGCTGACCACCACCGCGCCCGAGCCGCTGGTGCTGACCCTGGGCGAGCCCGACCATGATGATGAAGATGCCGGTGATAATGCTTTTCAGCTGATCATCGACACACAGGGCGTTGAGTACACCGAAGAGAGCATAAATGGAGTAGAGAATGTGCTGTTGGTGACGGGCTCTCGGGCGATTGCAAATGAGGAAACCAGCGCATTTATGAACCGCCAAAACGAGTTAAAATTTGCCAACATGGACGACTTTTCACTGTCGTGGAGCGAGATAAGCGAGATGGCCGAAACCATCAAAACTAATGTGGGGCGCGTGGTGCTCATTCCGCTTTTCATTTTCTTGTGTCTTTTTGTGCCGCTTGTGCTGCTGGTTCCGCTGTTTGCGGCCACGGTGCTGGGGTGGCTGGTGGCCAAGATAACTCGCAAGGAAATGCCGCTGGGCACCGTGTGGCAAGCCATGCTGCACTATGGCATTATCGGCATTGGGCTGATGCTGCTGGTGGGCGCGATTGGGTTTGAACTGAGCCTGATCTGGCCGTGCTTGGCGCTGTTTGTGTGGCACCTGTTTCAGATGAAAACTGCTGCCGATGCGCCATCTGAAACCACCGAAAACCAAGAGCACTAGGAACCTTGACAGGTCGTCATATACATATATAATAGGGTCGGTCTTTTGTCTCCCCTCCTCTGTGAGGCTGGGCAATTGCCGCCCGCTTGCTGCTGTTGCAGCTGGCATATGATCTTTTTCAGATCGGGGAAGTGAGACCACTTTTTTCTAAACTCGGTAGTTTTTAACTACCACAAAACCACAAGAAAATGAAAAAAATCATTGAATTTTTAGCGCAGATGCATGCGCTGGTGATGATAGAAATCGCCAACAGCATGGACGCAACAAACCGTCCAACATTGGTTGGAAAGTCAGCCCATGCTGAGGTGGCGGAAGTCACAAAGCTGATCGGGCACACAGAGACTGGAGCCAAAAAAGTCATCGAAATGATGACAGAAAAGTATCAAGCGCTTATGGACAAACATGAACGTGTGTTTGTGATTGGCGCCGCCTGCGATGCGCTGCAGCGCATGCTCGCAATCTTAAACAAAAACAAGCAGCGTGCTTGTACGGAAACAGAAATTGCAGAAATGCAAGAAATTCTGGACGTATTCTTTGCAGAATATTCTCCAGAAGAAGAGTAGCCACCACCCGACTCTGAGAAGGCAACACCACCTGCTATCGCAGGTGGTGCCTTTTTGGGTTGCATGGCCGGTGCTGTTTCATATAATGACCCCAGGCCACAAACGGGGATGTAGCTCAGTGGTTAGAGCAGGGCGCTCATAACGCCTTTGTCGTGGGTTCAATTCCCACCATCCCCACCACGCAAAAACCCCTCCATTTTCTCGACGGTTTCCTCGCTCATCAGGTGTTCTATTTTACATGCGTCGACCTCGGCCTGCCACTGTTCGACCCCCAGCACTTGGGTAAAAAACGCCTCGAAGGCCTTTTCGGTGCGCTGCACGTGCTCGACCAGCTTTTGCCCCGTGGGCGTCAACGAGACAAATTTGTTGTCATCCTCCATCACAAACTCCTTTTTCTTCAGCGACTTCAGCGACAGGTGCGCGCTTGACGCGGCGATGTCGAGCTTCTTTGCAATGTCAATCGACCGGGCATATCCGTGCTCATTTTTCAGTTCGTGGATGGTCATCAAGAAGTGCGCGCCACTGTGCGTTAGCTCGTTTTCACGAAAGTATTTCCACGTTTTTGATTGTTCGTGTTGGCTCATCTGCCCCACTATACTCGGGTGCGGGTGTATTGCCAAATGGCCACCGGCACAAAGACGAAATAAGCAATGACAGCCAGCAGCGACGGGTTTGCGTCATATCCAAAAACCGCCTTCAAAATGGCCCCAATTCCCTCTTTTTCACTGAGGATATGCGACACATCAAACAGCGGTTTGATGATAGTCGGCATCACATTTGCCCCCTGAAACTCGACAATGCCATGCGCCAGCAGCCCCCCCGCGATGAACAAAAGCAGCACGCCACTGAGCTGAAACACGGCTTTTTCGCTGAGCCAGGTGCTGCCGACGTATATCGCATATGACAGCAAAACCGCCGCAACCACGCCCAGCACCGCCGCCAGCAGCGACTGTGGCGCGGCAAGCGAGACATCCAGCGCCTGAAAGAAAATGACCGTTTCGACGCCCTCGCGCACCACCGCCGCAAACGAAATGCCCGTCAGCGCCAGCAGCGTGTTGCGTTCTAATATCCCCTCGACCTGAGTGTGCATGCGGCTTCGCAGCCCCTTGGCTAGGCCTTTCATCCAAAAGACCATGTGGGTGATGAGCCCACACGCAAACAGCATTAGCGCCCCCTCATAGACCTTTTCGGTCGCGCCCCCAAACCCGCCAGCAAACCGCGCAAACCCCCACGCAAAAGCCACGCTACAGACCACTCCGGCGGCGACGCCATACCACACGTGGCGCCGTTGGCTGTGCGCGTTTAACGCCGTCAGCACCGACAAAAGAATGCCGACAACCACGCCGGCCTCCAGGCATTCGCGAAATGGGATGATAAAAGCAGACAGCATTTTTTGGGGGATAATTATGTGTCGAGAGCATAATATAAAAAGAATTATGTATGTCTAATAAAAATCAAGGAAAACTGATATACCGCTTTCGGACTTGTAAAAAAGCCGCAGCTGAGTATTATTTCAACATGTTAAGCACCGAAAACACAGATCCTGATTTATTTAATAATTCATTGCACGTCGGGGTTTTCTTCCGCGATTTGGACGCAGAAAGCTATCCGCTGAGCACCCCAGAGTACGACCGGGCATATGCCGAACTGGCCGAGGAAATCGCTCATTTTAACGCCCAGTTTTTCATTGTTCGACACCAAAACAGCTATGTCGGAAATGGAATTTTTACGCATGGATATACGCTAAAAGACGGGTCATGGGTTCGAACAAAAAAGGTGCGCATAGACAAACTCTATGACAAGGGCGGGTTTGTGTCAGATGATAACATGCGGGTGATAAATCATGAGTACATCGACGAGATCTGCGCCAACAAAATGAAGACCTACGCGCTGTTTTCAGGGCACTGCCCACAGACCCTTTTGGTGCAAAACGAAACCGAGTTTGAGCACTTTTTACCACAGATAACAACTGACCGAAAAGTGATAAAACCGCTGTCGGGCGAGGGCGGTCACGGGGTCAAAATTGGGACAAGCGCCGAACTGACAACCGCCCAAAAGCGCTATCCGCTGCTGCTGCAGGCGTTTATGGACACCAGCGGCGGCGTGCCCGGAACGGCCATAAATGGCATTCACGACCTGCGGGTGGTGGTGCTGGGGGGCGAGATCATCATGGCCTTTGTGCGCACGCCGCAGGCCGGCCGCCTGCAGGCAAATGTGGCACAGGGGGGGGCCATTCATTTCCTTGACTTGGGGCAAATTCCAGACAGCGCGGTGGCAGTCGTCAAGCGGGTCGACGAGCAGTTTAGTAATTATCCAAATCGGCTCTATGGCATTGATATTGGGTTTACGCCAGAGGGCGCGCAGATCATTGAACTGAACTCGCGCATTGCCCTGTGGGAGCAGGCTCGTGGCCCCGAGATGGTTTATTTTCACAAGAAGCTCGCGCACTTTCTCGTTCACTTTTAACATGAATAATTCACAGCACATCGGGGTTTATTTTTCAGACACGGCGCCAGAGGGCAGCCCCTTTCACAAGGCGGAATATCGCCAGTCGTACCAAGAACTGAGCGAGGAAGCCGCGCGCCAGGGGGTCCAGTTTTACATCGTCCGCGGCGAAGAGTCGTATTTGGGCGACGGAAAGTTTTCGCGGTCGTGGCAGTTTGTGGGCGACAAACTGGCTGAAACAGGCGCGGTGCAGCTGGGCGCGCTCTATGACAAAGACCGTTTTTATGCCCTTGGTCACGATGATATTCCGCTGTTTAACGCGGCCAAACTGAGCCGCCGGTGTATTGATAAATCATGGATCTATGAGCATTTTCGCAGCCTGTGCCCACAGACAAAAATGGTCAAAAACGCAGACGAACTGGCCGCGCAAGTCGCCGAGACCGAGACCGAAAAGGTGGTCGTGAAGCCGCCCGCTGGCGCTGAGGGGAAGGGCGTGCAGGTGCTGACAAAGGCCGAGGCCACCACCGCGGACGTAGATTTTCCGTGTCTGGTGCAGTCGTTTCTCGACTCTTCGGCGGGGGTGCCGGGGCTGACTGACGGCACGCACGACCTGCGCATTGCCCTGCTCAACGGGTCTCCGCTGTTTTGCTTTTTGCGCATACCGGCGCCTGGCAGCTTCTTGGCCAACATCGCCCAGGGCGGTTCGGTCACGCTGGTGCCCATTGCTGACATTCCGGCTGATGCCCTGAAATGCGCCCAGATGGTCGACCAGCACATGCGCGATGTGCCTGTGCGACTATACTCGGTAGACATGATGCTGACCCCAAACGGATGGCGACTGATCGAATTTGAGTCGAGTTTGTCGCTGCAGCAAAACGCGCGTGGACCCGTGTTTGAGAATGTAAAAAAGCAGATCGTGGCCGCAATTTCTTCACTTTGTAATTAACTTTTCAACATGGTTTTACTCACATCTGAACCGACAAATGCCGACTTCACGGCGCCTGATTTCACCCTGCTGGAGCCAAAAACGGGCGACCAAAAAACCCTCAAAAGTGTGCAAGGCACAGCCGCCACGGTCGTGTGTTTCATCTGTAATCACTGCCCATATGTGGTCTATGTCAACCCGATGCTGCGCCAGCTGGCGACCGAGTTTGCCGACCAGGGCGTAAAATTTGTGGGCATCAACGCAAACGACGCGGCGGCGTACCCGGCCGACGCACCCGAAAAAATGGCCGTGGTAGACTATCCATTTCCCTATTTATATGACGAAACGCAGGCCACCGCCCGGGCCTATGGCGCGGTGTGCACGCCCGACTTTTTTGTGTTTGGGGGCGACATGCAACTGGCTTATCGCGGGCGACTGTGCGCGGGGTCTCCGGGCAACCTGCGACGGCTGACCGGCGACGAAATGCGCGCTGCGCTGAGCGCGATCGTCAGCAAAAACCCAGTGCCACAGGGCAAACCGAGCATGGGGTGCAGCATCAAATGGAAATAGAAAAAAAGGTGGGACTCGCGGATGTAAATCGTTAAGTCCCCTGCTCTTTTGTCGTCCTAATACGTTATGACGATCTTTTCACCATAATCATAGACAGTCTCAAGGACTATCTTTTTACGATTATAGTCAGATTGTGAGAGCTTCCGAAGAAACTCTTTTTTTTCACCTAAAGGCTTTGTGGAATGAACTTCATGTTCATTCACAATTCCATAAAAGTTTGTATTTTCATACAAAGTGTATTCTGTGTCAGCCATCAAGCCAACTAATACCGCTTTACGGGTAAATCCGTTTTGCAGCAATGCAATCCAGACAACCGCAAATACGGCTCCTGTTATGCACCCTACCACAACTCCATAACTTACTGTTATCATAATAATCAATTTTAGTGGCCTGCAATGCCCGATGGCGGCACAGGCCACTAAAATGAATAATATCAATATAGGACGTAAAAGAGCTGACCCGATTGGGTCGTTTTGCGGCCACTGGGGGCATTTCTGTACACAGTGACACATTATAATTTTATATTTATAATATACAAATGTCAAGCAAAAAAAGCCCCTGCTGCAGCAGGGGCTGTTAAACTCTAGAGATCTTAGAAGAACATATCGGTGTCATATAAATCACATGACACATTCATCCCCTTCATAGTTGCTATGCCGTGTCTGTCAGAGATCGCTGTAATGTAATCTGTAAACCAAATCATCATATTTACTCGCATATCCGGCTGACCATCAACCGTTGCCGTTGCAAAATATGTATAGATTTTATATCCAGAAACGCTCTCTTCCAGCTCACGACGAATCTGTACATAGAGCCGCTGGGGCTCTTTCAAATTCATCATATAATCCGCCGGACCCACTCGTCCATTGACTGGGTACACATCCATAATGAACTCCCGATTGCTGTCTTGCAACATGGCA
>JAHDDZ010000015.1:10215-15421 GCA_020629095.1 Candidatus Altimarinota bacterium
CGGCTGGAAAGTCAGACGGGGCTGCGCCAATGGCACCATAATTCCATGTTGTGACAGGTGGTGCCTGCATAGTTTTGTTCGTCATAATTCTATTTTTAGACGATGAAAAAATATTAATACTCATATCGTGCAACTTGCAAAATGCTACAAGAAAGCGCAACATGGTCTGTGTTTACACGTCGGCTTAAAGGCAAACTGAGCGTGCGAAAAGCCAGGGTAATCATGTAGTGCACTTCGACAGTGCAGAGCGAATTACCAAACTCGTGTTTGCAGTAATTCTTAGCACTCAGCACATATACACTCATGTTTTCGTCTGGGCTATATTCCTTTTGTACAAAAGCCGAAACGCCACGCTGGCGTGTCCAGATTGGGTGTTCAATTTGCCCAGTGGGTCTGCCCAAGTTGCTGATAATACTTATGCCGGACTCCATGGTTTTGGTGCCCATTTTAAGGATAAAATTAACGGCCGTGTTTCCGGCTTTCAGGTGGTCATAAAGCACCTTTGCGTCAGCTTCGACCATGCTCGGCGTAATCATAAATTGTTTCATAAAAAAGTATTTATTAGGGTTAAAAAATAAAATAAAAGGGTGAATAATCGATATGTAAAAGATCTCTAGAGATGCTGCCAGACCAGAGATGGAAACAAAAAAATGCCTCAGGCTCCAGTACTGGAGCAAAGGCATGACGCGCACAAGTGCATCACTTTACTCCGTCAGGAAGTAGAGTGATGCCGTTTTTGCAAACTGACTTGTGTGGTTGTCATACACCTAACGGTACTTATCATTTCTTGCTTGTCAAAACTTTTTTCAACCTTCGCACCGTGCCGCTCTCAGACACAAAAAAAGCCCCTTTCGGGGCTTTTTTTGAAAGCAAGCGAAAGCCTATTCTGGCGTAACGTTTTCTGCTTTTGGGCCTTTGTCAGACTCGCCCATGTCAAACGAAACTGTCATGTTTGGCATCAAGCTGTCAAACGTACCGTTTACGTCATTTGCGTGAAAAAACACGTCTTTTCCACCGTCTTCTGGCTGTATGAAGCCAAATCCGTTGAGGATGTTTTTGATCGTACCTTTCATGGTAAGAAGGGGTTATTAATATACATTCTGCAGGCTCTTTTCGACAGAAGGTATTCCCTATCTACTTCAATAAAACGCGACAAATTGCACCCCCACACTAACCGCGACTTGACAAATAGCAAGCCCATTTTGGGCTTTTTCTTCATCTTGGGTGTTCTCTGGCCTGTTGCAGCCCGCGCTGCTTTGACTTTTTGGGGCGTTATTCCTATGATTACCCTATGACAAAACGACTGCTGCTGACGACTCTTTTGCTACTGCCCGCGCTGGCTGCCGCCCAGCTGAGCGACGTGCCGGCCACCCACCCGCACGCTGACGCGATTACCTATGTGCAGCGGGCGGGCGTGGTTGACGGGTACCCCGACGGGACCTATCGGCCAGATGCTGACATCAACCGAGTTGAGTTTTTAAAGATCCTCCTCGAGGCCACAGACACCACGGTCAACCGGTGCCGGTTCGCTGGCAGCCCCTACAGTGACACAGAGGACGGCGCGTGGTATATGAATTATGTGTATATCGCCAGCTGCGAAAACATCGTGGACGGGTACCCCGATGGCACGTTTAAACCGGCCAATACGATTAATTATGCAGAGGCCACCAAGATCATTTTTGGGGTCTACGCGCCGACTTTTGACACGGCTGAAAACAACTGCCTGCAGTCTGGGTACCCCAACTGGTATGACGCATTTGTCTGCAGCATGAGCGAGTTTGGCGTGACGCCACGGCCAAACATTAAACCAGAAGACAATCTGACCCGCGGCGAAATGGCCCAAATGATTTATTCTCTTAGCCCCCAAACCATGACCACACCAGCCGCCACAACCGCAACAGCCACATTTGCAGGGGGGTGTTTTTGGTGCATGGAGCCGGCGTATCAAGAGACAAATGGGGTGATCGACGCCGTGGTTGGGTTCAGCGGTGGCAGTGCGGACGATGCTGATTACACCCTGGTGGCAGGCGGAAAAACCGCCCACCGCGAGGTCGTGCAGGTGACCTATGACCCGAGCGTGATTTCCTATGACGAGCTGCTACATATCTTTTGGCGACAGATCGACCCCACCGACGCAGGCGGCCAGTTTGCCGACCGCGGGTTTCAATACACCACGGCGATATACTCCCACACGCCCGAGCAAAAAGCCGCTGCCCTGGCGGCGATTGCGGCGCTGGACGCCAGCCAAAAGTTTGATAAACCCGTTGCCACCGTGGTCGAGGACTATGCTGGGTTTTGGCTCGCTGGCGAGTACCACCAAGACTTTTACATCAACAGCGCAGCGCACTACGAGCGATATAAAGAAGGATCTGGGCGGGCTGATTTTATATCAGAAAACTGGGCAAAAGACGCCGCGCTGCAGTGGGAGCAAGACCAGCAAGTCAGCCCAAACACAACCGCAAAGGCCGATTATGATTATACGCCAGAAGAGATCGAGGCGCTGCTGGCTGACCTCGACCCGCTGGCATACCACGTGGTAGCCGAAAACGGCACCGAGGCGCCGTTTAATAATGCGTATTGGGACAACAAAGCCGATGGGATTTATGTCGATAAAGTGACCGGAAAACCGCTATTTTCATCGACTCATAAGTATGACAGCGGCACCGGCTGGCCTAGTTTTTGGCGCACCATCGACGACGACAGCGTCACCCTGCACGAAGACAATAGCCTGTCTGTGACCCGCACCGAGGTGCGGTCGGCCGTGGGGCATGTCGGGCACGTGTTTGACGACGGCCCCGAGGAAGAAGGCGGCCGGCGGTTTTGTACCAACTCAGCGTCGCTGCGGTTTGTGCCCGTGGCCGAAATGGACGCCGAGGGATATGGTGACTATTTGCCGTTGTTTGAATAAATGAAAAAGGTGGGACTACTCATGAATGAGTAGCCCCATGCTCTTTATTGTCCTAATGAAAGTTATACGGGTAGCCGTTTTGGCCTTCCCACAAAGGAAAGATTAACCAATATTGCGCCATTTGTACCAATAGCAACACTATTGATACTTTCTATAACAATTCCTTTGCTATAGAACATACTAACCAATCGCTTAGTACAACTATTCACAAAGTTTTGATCTCCCTCAAATCGGTTCTGCAGACTAATGTCTACATCAGGATTTGTTAGGTCGTTGTTGCAACCAACGCCAAAGATCTTTTTACGATCAAGATAGTTTGGCATGATCTTATTGACCTTTTTTTCGATTGCCTCTGCGGCAGCTTTCGCTTTCATAATATCGTGTTTTAGTTCACCGCAGGCGCCACCACGCACACAGTGAACCAAAACAGATGCAGGACGTAAAAGAGCTGACCCGATTGGGTCGTTTTGCGGCCACTGGGGGCATCTCTGCCCACAGTGACACAGCTGCATTATATACTAAATAATAAGCACCTGTCAACTCCCCTCTTTTCATTAAACCCCGTGGGGTGCTATACAGCATCTGATATAACCCCCCTCGACATGACAAACCACCCCCACAGCGCCCCCACGACAGATGCCCCGCAGGCGCGTGCATGGACCCAAAAACAAGCCCAATCTGACCAGTTTTTAGAAATGAGAGCGGGCGATTTTGGGGCGTTTTTCAGCTCGACCAGCGTCGATTGCATTGGCTACGCCAGCCTGTTTCCGCGCCTGCAAAAACTGCTGCAGAGCAAAAAGCACGACTGGTCAGCCGCGCTGCCCGTGTGCACCAACTACTTTCGGGCGGTGTGCAATATCATCACCGACTTCAGTTTGGGCGAGGGCGTGCGCCTTGCTTTTACCAGTCCTACAAAGGCATCAGATGAATTCGCCGACTGGTGGCAGACCGAGCAACTCGACCACGTCATCGCCGAGGCGCTGAGCTGCGCTATCGCCGCGGGGGTCAGCGGGGTGCAGCTGCACTGGAACAACAGCGGAACTCTTTCTGCAAAAGGGTTTACGCTGGGTGAGTACTTTCCGGCAGGCGACCCCGTGTGGGGCTGGAACCACGCCCAGCCCACGCTGGCGTGGCAGATCGGCCACGAGGGCGAAAAAGTGCAGTACCAGATTGTGTTTGCGCCAGATGAGTCTGGGCAGATCGTGGCCATGGCCGAGGTGCGAAACATCAACGCAGATGGGTCGATTGGTCAGCTGGTGACGGGCGCGCAGCCCACTGTGGCAGAGGAATACTCGCGGTTACCGGTCGCGCTGATGCACAGCCCGCGACGCGGGCCCGACGGATTTGGGCAGTCATTTTTCAGCGACATCCTCAGCCAAGTGCAGACGATTTGCTTTCTGGACACGATGGCCAGCATAGAGCTGCAGACGCACTTCCTCAGTAAGCTGGCCGTGCCCCGCAGCGTGGTCACCACCGACAAAAACGGCACCCCGCACGTGGGCGCGCTCGAGTACATCGTGTTTGAAGACGACGGGCAGATTCCGCAGTTTATACAGAAGGACAACAAGTTTTTCGAGGATCTGATCCGCCACACCCAGACCATGAAAGAAAGCATTGCGCTGAGCACCGGCGTGCCGTTTGAGCTGCTGAGCAAAGACGGCAAAACCGGTGACGAAAAGGCCACCCTGGCCGAGATCCGTCAGCGGCCGTTTCGGCAGGTCGTGCGCGCGTGGCAGCGGGTTGCGCGGGGGCTGGTCGATGAGATCTATGGCATTTGGCACCAAAACACCCACCCCCAAAAAGAGCGCGCGCAGCTGCAGATCATCCTTCCAGATGGGTTCACCGACACCAGCACCGAGGCACGCGCCAGCCTGCTGGCCGAGTTTCAGGCGGGGCTGATCAGCCACCGACGATACATCAAACTGACCAACCCCGACCTAGCCGAGGCCGAGGTCGACGCGGTCGTGGCCGAGAGCAAAATGGGCAAAATGACTGTCTCTGAGCGGTTCGAGACGCCGCCGCTGGACGTGCCAGAAACGACACAAAAAAGCCAGTAACACAGGAAAAAGGAGGCCATTGCATTACTGCAGTGGCCTCTTTTGCGTGTCCGAGCGGGATTAGTAGTAATCAAACTGTTGTGGCTTGAAGCCGTACTTGTCGGGTATGGTATCTGTGATAGCCCTTTTTAACTTCCATTGACCTTCAAACTTCTTTGGTAGGTGAATGATTTTAGAGTTTAAGTTTACGATGTAAATATATACATCCTCATTTCTCTCTTGGCGATCTTTAACCATCGCC
>JAHDDZ010000075.1 GCA_020629095.1 Candidatus Altimarinota bacterium
CAGCAAAAAAAAGACTGGACTCCACCATATCTCAATGGAAAGTCTCGGGCCATGATAAAAAGCACAACAGGCTATTTGAAACAGACTTTTTCTTTCTGCACTGGGATGACATCATCAAGGAATTATGGATCACCAGTGCATACAAGGCCATACTGAACAACCTTTACCTGCTGCTCAACTATTATTGTAATCTGCTGGTGATGCGATTCTGGATCAAGTCACCGCGATGCTTCATCATCAGCCTGCTTCCAGTAATACATTTCATCATTGGCGTGGTGTATCTTGTCGGCGTATTCGCTGTACCAATATATATAGGTATTCTCTATCAAGCAGATTGGGCCTATGTACTTATTCTCTGCCCTCTGCAGGCTGTAGTGGTTTTTTACAGCTATCGATTATGGTACGCGCTGGGAAGGCGTTTTTCCTTTTTCTGGCTTATGCAAATTTATAATTTTTCCAACCTGTGGGCAAAAAACAAAATACCGGAAATAGACAGAAAAATTCAGCTCTATACTTCAAAAATCCTTGAGGATGCCCAAAAAAACCCTGATGATGATATTACCCTATTGACCCATAGTGTCGGCACGACACTTGCCGTAATTGTTGCTTTTCACCTGATTAACGACCCCCAAAGCCCCTTTTCTGACCAGCGGAAATTGCGCTTTATCAGCCTGGGCAACTGTATTCCCCTGGCTTCCTTTCAATATACGCACATCTTGGAATATCACTCTGCCCTTGCCACATTGGCACAGAGCAATCGCATTGAGTGGCTTGATTTCAGCTCACCGAAAGACCCGGCAAGTTTCCCTTTTATTAACCCGCTGGCTTTTGCTCGGCATGTCGGACAACCGAATATCTGGCCACGAATGCTGTCACCGAAATTTCACCGTATTTTCTCGACAAAAAGATACCGATCAATGCGCCGAGACTGGTATGCTATACATTTCCTGTATTTTCAGGCACCAGAAAAAATCATCAACCAGGGCTATGATCTCTATAAAATGCTGTTCTGTCCATCCACAAGCCCTACTGATCAACAATAATGCCAACACCTGTTTACCCACCACCGATTCCTCAGCGCAGCAATATGCTCCAGGCATTATGCAAAATGCCCCGGTCATTTTTAAGCCTGCTGTTCACCAGAAGCTATGAAATGAAAATGGGCGAGATTTCTTTGCCAAAAACCAAGGTCTTCTTCGTCAATCAACCGGAATTAGTCCGCCAGGTCATGGTTTCGGAACAGAAGAAATTCCCCAAACACCATTTGATGCATGAAGCCTTGCTGCCCTTGCTTGGCGAGAGCATTTTCACCACCAATGGAGAACAATGGCGACAACAGCGTACAATCCTCAGCAAAGCTTTTGCTTCAGCGAAAATGACAGACATTTACCCCATGATGAATGCCGCGGTTGATGATTTATTAGTCCGCCTTGAGCAGGAACGCCCCAAAAAAGCCGTTCTTGATATAGACCCCTGGATGACTTTTGTTACGGCCGATATTATCTTTCGCACCATTATGTCAACAAGGCTGAAAACCGAACAGGCTGACAAAATTCTGGCCGCCTTTTCACGGTTTCAATCCATTGCTCCACTAAGTGCGCTGCTGGAGGTTTATGGCCTTGGAGCAATCAATAAATACACCCCCTCAGAGCGAAGCAGAAAACGCGCAGCGCGAATTATTCGCCAGGAAATCAAAGAAATTATCCATCCACGTTTCTTGTGCAAAGCAACAGAATCAGCAGCTCAGACCGATATTCTGACCCATCTCCTGAACGTGTGCGACGATGAAACAGGCCAGAGCCTGGGGATCGACGAACTGGTAGACCATGTCTGCATGCTCTTCCTTGCCGGACATGAAACATCTGCCAGCGCATTGACCTGGAGTCTGTATCTTCTGGCACTGGATCAAGATGTTCAGCGCACCGTACATAACGAAATCGATCAGGTTTTGGGCGACAAACCGTTAGAATATAAACACTTACGCAATTTACCAATACTGGAGTCCGTTTTTCAGGAAGCCCTCCGCCTGTATCCCCCCGTGGCCTTTTTACCTCGAGAATGTACCGCCCACACAAAAATGCGCAACAAAGACCTGAATAAAAATGATGTCGTGATGATTTCGCCATGGCTCATCCACCGCCACCAAAAACAGTGGCAGGATCCACATGAATTCAAGCCACAACGCTTTCATGACCCCGCATGCCAGGCAACCATACGACACAACTACCTGCCGTTTGGGATGGGACCTCGAATTTGCCTGGGCGCAGGATTTGCTCGCCAGGAAGCACTCATTGTTCTTGCCAAATTTTTGAAAATATATCATATACAGATGCCTTCAGATTTTCACCCGGACATTGTTGGACGGCTTACAGTACGTTCAGCAAACGGCTTACAACTGGTTCTAGAGAAACGAGGATAAATTGAAAGAACGT
>JAHDDZ010000016.1 GCA_020629095.1 Candidatus Altimarinota bacterium
AGTGCACATCATGCGCGGCGTTGCCCGTACCAGAAGCTTCCTCTGAAATATACCCAACACAATGCGGAGAAGCTTATAGTGGCAACAGGCGCTGATACAAGGGCGACTGGCTAAATTTCTGACTCAGCCAAGAATCCGATTACCGGTGGATCTATGTCATGCATATAGATTCACCCTTTTTCTATGCGTGCCCAATCCCCTCTTTTACTCTGTCTTTAATAAAAAAAGCCCCATACGGGGCTTTTTCTTGTGCTCTTCCTTACGGCATTTTACTCCCCTCCTTGGGGCTTTTGGTGCCCTAGTTTGTGTGGTCAGCCAGTGTGTTGACCTCCACCAGTGTGCTACCGTAGTTCCCTTGTTCGACTGTGTTTGTCAGCCCGTGACCCGCGTCAAGCGTGTCGTTGCTGTCCTCTAGCATTGGTCGGTCAAAGATGTCCATTCGGTCACCGATGTAGTTTTCTTGCAGTGCGTCTTCGTCTGTAAATTTGTCCAGCTCCATCATTTCGCCTTCCATTTCCATCATTTCTTCTCGCATTTCGTCGATGGTCTCAGAGTACTCCATCCGCAGTTGCTCGAGGCTTTTTCCTGTTTTCATCTCCACCATTTCAACTTGGTTGATGATTTCTGGTCGGTCAAAGTTGATCCCTCGGCTCATTGTTCGTCGTCGGCTATAGTCCGCTGCTCGTGCTGGTGCATTGCCCATTCGTGCTGGCGCATTGCCGGCTCGTCGCTCTCGCATCATCATGTGGTACCGCAGCTGTGGCCGAATGGCCGGTCGGCTGTTGTCGATGTATCGCGTGCCGTTATACATTGGCATTCGCGCTTCCATCATCATCTCTCCGCTCTCCATCATTACTACGTCGCCCATCATGTCCATCTCAGATGGCTCTATTATCGCCGGTGGCATTGCCATCATCGGCATCAGAACTGTTTCCATTTGTATAAGTGGTTAATACGAACCCATTATAGGCCACCACAGCGAAAGTCAAGCACCTTTTGTGTAGCGCGCGTTACTGAAAGGTTTTGTGGCCAAGGCACGATAAAAATGAGGAGAAGCAACCGAAGTTGCTCCTCTCTCATAAATTATACCCTGCTCTGCTTATACATTATTGCACTCATCTGCCGGCTGAGCACCATGTTTTGCAGTGCCGTCAGGCAGTGCATCCGGTGGGGTGACCCTCCGGCTTTTATCTGTATATACAGATTTTCCATCAGCGGCTGAATTTGCCATGAGTGCTTTTCATAGTTCCTACTCTGGACGATATCCTCCAGCCACTCCAGTTCTGGGCAGTGCTCATCGTCTGTTGGCATCGGCCCAACAAACAGCAGCGAGTACCTTTTCCACTTTTCATAGCCGCGCAGCAGCTGGTGGATTTTCCCATAGTCTCTATGGTTTTGCACCCACTCAGACGCCAGCAACTGGCAAACAAAATGGCCATTTGCCCTCTTCTTTTTCAGGTGTCGACTAACCCACTCATAGAGCGGGAAAACAGCACTCTCTTCCTCTGTTTTCCACCACCGCAGCAAATACTCTGCATTCGTCCACTGGTTATCATTGATAATCCACGCAAGCTTCGACGTGTGGTCTTGCTGTTTCTCCTCCTCCAGCTGGTGCAAACGGGGCCGGATGTACTCCATTACGCCCTCTGGCACCATGCTGTTTTTTTGGCTAAACGCCGAGAGCACCGCCACAAACGACCGTGTCTGGTCAAAGAGATTGATACCAATCACCTCATTTTGCATTGATGTAGTAGCCATCCCATTAATGCGGGTAGCTGCCTCATTTGCATTCATCCACTCTTTCAGATCCTTTACTGAAAATAAGTCAGGGGGCAGCGTACAGTCCTGCTTGCGGATGTAGTTGTTTTCTGCCTTTGCCATGGCCATGCGCTGGTCATTTTTGCGCCGAAGCGCCTGCTGTGCCGCCAGCTCCTCTGGTGTTATTTTCACCTTCGGCGTTGCCGTTTGGCGGCTTTCGGCCGTGGAAACGGACAGATCTGGTGTGTATTTCCAATGAGCAAAAATACCTATAATAATTGAAACGAAGGTCAAAAACGTTAAACTTACTAGCATCCATTCGTACTCTACGCGATACTCCGCATATTTATCCATTTGTGAAAGAATAAATATTCCAGCGCCTTCAGTCACAAAGATTAGTAAGGGATTGACGAAGCGTTTTTTCCCGTCCCCCAGCACTGCATAATAAAACGCCGCAAAGGTTGAAATTATATAAATAAATACCATATAATTTAGGTTTTGTGGTGGCAGTGCCACCGTGTTTGAAAATGTTTTCAGGAAGATCGGCTTAAAAATATTCCCAAAAAGTATGAAACAATGGAGAAAAGGAATAAAGAAATGTAGCAAATTTTATTCACTGCAAATGCAATTTGCGCCTCCTTTGAGAAACTTGCAAGAAAGAAAAAATAGATAATCTGAAAGTAAATAGCAAGAATTGGAGCTATTCTTTTATATCTTCCCTGAAAGAAAAAAAGTGAACCAGCAGCGACAAATGTCGCTGCTGTAAACATTCCTATGATAATCATAGTAATAGGTTTTGTGGTGGCAGTGCCACCGTGTGATAAATCCACATACGCTAGTGCGAATGCGCTTTGGGTGAAGATTCCTCTTCGGGCTTCAAGATCTGTCCAGTTTCTTTCCAGTGGTCTCGATATGCCTTTAGGTTATTTTCATTGTCCCATCCAGAAATCTCGAGCGTACGGATCAATTGATCGTTCACTACATGGTTTTCCAATATGACATCAAACAGCAACGGCGCAACCTCCTTCAGCAACCGCTTCTCATCTTTTGCCCACTGCAAAACCAGTTGAAACTCGGTTGCATCTGGCGTCATTTTCATCAGTTGAAACAGCGTTTCGGCCGTCACAGCAGATGATTTTACCATTGCCGTCAGATGATAATAGACCCATTTTGGCGGGGCCACGCGCGGATATTTATATGCCAAAGCAATGAAATCCTCAAGTGAAACGCCCCTCTTTTTGAGTAAAATCTGAGACGCAACCCGCAAATGATCTGGCCGTAATGGTTCACCCGTCTGGGAAAAATACGGCATGCCGCAGTTAAAAATCTTCAATAACTCCTCTGTCGGAGCCATTTCCTCAGATGGCACAAATGCCTCCTGAATCGCTAGATTCATTCGCGATTGGTCCATTTTGATTTTGGTACCAAATAATCGGTACCAAATCCTATGCAACTTTTTTACCATAATTTGTTTTTATGGGGTTTTCTGCCAATATTGGCGGTTTTACTGGTAGTAAATGTTTAGTCAATCCCCACTCGTCTGCGACCTGTTCCAGGTGCGTCATCATGGGGTAATCATATGCTGCAATGGCAATTTTATATGCCACAATGCAGTACTTTGCAGCCTCTGCGCTGCTGGGCTCCAAACGGCGAATCGCCTCTGTAACAGCCAGCTCAACAGAGCTTGGCTTGGTGTTAATTCGGTTCATTTGCACCACCACACATGTTTTGTGCAGCACCCAGCCAAACGCCAGATAGTGCCAATAGTTTACTAATTCTAGCCATAATCGACCATTCATTTCATCGGTCAATCGGGCTTTTTGTCGCATAAAACGAGGCGTCAAAATGAAACGAACGAGGTCCGCTTTTGACTGAAAAAAGCCTTCAATATGGTCATTTTTCATGGCCATATTTCCCTGGCAAAGATACTCTTTGACCAGTTCGTTTACCTCGGCACTGCCGTGGGTTTCGTGCAATGGCCGAGTTTCACCCTGACCAAAATGCATCCAATAAATTAACCTGATACTATTCCACATACATTAAAAGTTTTTAGCGGTCTTCCCGCTTATTAAAGAAATTTTTGATGTGCACAGTGAAGCCACTGCGCTGTAATCTAGCTTTTTGGCCAGATCTTTTGTGCCCAGTTGCCGTGCAATCAAGCGATTTTGCATTGCTGCATAATCACTTTTGTGCCCCTGATAGTCCCCTATCATGGCACTGACACGCTGCAAGTTGACATCTCTTGGCAGTGGCATAGAAAACAAAATTGAACGCGAAACGAATCCGCGATCAGTCGCTGACCAGAGCTTATCCCAAATGGACTGATACGCCATTGTACCGGTATAGTTCTCCAGATGCAATGCTCTCAGTGCCCTGTCAGACGAGTTCAAATCCACTTTTGCGGCTTCGACCAAGTGGCCTACCCATGCCCTTAACAGCCATGGGCTGATGCCAGAAGCATACATATCAAGCAACTGCATGTGCTCTCCGACTGAGTGCTCTCCGTCAAAGTATTGCAGTATTTTAATGCCGCCAGAGACTGTTAAAATCTCTGCATCTAGGGCATTTGGAATGTTTCCATCCAGTTGCCTTTGCACATGTGCAAACGCACAATAGATTGCATGCTTCGGCACTTTCAGCTCAGACTTCGTATCAAACGCAATCAGGTCCAAAAGACTTTCGCCCCTGTGGCTTAACAGTTCTTCACAAAAAATTATTCGATATAAATACTCAACTCGCTTATCAAAAATGAGTTGTTTCAGCAAAAGCAAGGTGAAATGTGATTCACTCAAACTCCATTTCTCGCTTTTCTTTCTTTGGGCTGCGGCCAGTGACAGGTGCGCAAATGCCCTTTTAGAAAGTAGTTTTTCTACTCCCTTCTTTCGTTTTCCAAACATAGTTATTTGGTTTTGTGGTGGCCGTGGCCACCGGGTTAAACAAATACATTAACATACAAATGTCAGCAAATTACCGACATATTGCAAAGATACAAGCCGCTGGGTTTCTTCCAACTTTTTGTCATCTTTAATCAGCTGGTTGATGTGCTTTAGGGTATAAATCCCTTGCACATCTGCCATCTGTTTTGCGATCTCTAAAAGCCCTTTGTGGCTTTTGTCTTGCGGTGAAAACGGAATAACGGACAAAATGTCCGTGGCTTTTTCGCGCACAAGTGACTCAATGGAGCCTGTCGCAATGCCAAAAATGAACTGCCACAATTGGGTTTTTTCGGTTTCTGTTGCGGCCGTGTTCATGTAACTATGCACATACGGAGCACGAAAAAACTTGTCCACTTCCAACAACTCGACCAAAAACTCTTCTTCACTCAACCTGCGGCCAGCTCTGTCTAGCTTTTGTTTCACAAACTTTACTATCGAAATCCGCCGTCCAATCTTGTTCATCCACTGAAAAAACAAACTAGCCGCTCTCCCCTTTTGTAAAAACATTTTATGGAGAATGAATTTTTCAGCTTCTGTCTCGACCTTTGTCGAAAGCAAAAGAGCCGCACGAAGCAGTCCTTCGTGATGCAATGGAATTCCATCGCTCTTAACCATTTTCATGGTGTTAAAGATTGGGGAATTATAGGCCCACAAAATCAATGTGGCAATGGTCGCCATGTCTTCAACTTGTCGAAAAGAGGAAACCATTCCTCCATATTCAATCTTGCCTTTCACAAAGCTCCTGTACCAGTCATATTCAACAAGGCTTATCTCCTTGCCTTTGTGCTGGATTATTCTGCTTTTTAATGCATTTGGCAAATGCGGTGCGTCATAATCAACGCCATTTAGCATGTCTTGTGCCATTTCCTTCAGCTGTTCCAGCAACTCTATGCGCATGCGCTCTCTATAGAGTGCCAGTTCTTTTTTATTGCTTCTTACAATCCAATAGTAATGAAGAGAAAAAAGTGCAAGAATGAGAGCCGGTGCAGCGCACACAATGTCAAGGAAAAGCACCCAAGACGAAATGCCTTTAGAGTATGAAAAAATAGTTACGACAATGAGCACAATCGAAATTATCGACGTGCAAATGGGTCGTGCAATTCCTTTTGTTTTGAAAAACAAAAGGGCTGATAGCCCGCACGCTGCGAGGTATCCTATCCAAATATATCCCATGATATAAAGGTTTTGTGGTGGCCGTGGCCACCGGGTTAAAAAATAGTTTATCGGTTTCGTATGACCCCGATAATGAGGCCAATAAGTGCAACAATTGTTGCACCCATCATCCAGCCAAACAGACTATCTGATGCTTCAAACACATATGCAAAGGCAAGTCCTAGAAGCATACAAAAGAGAATACAACCGCCCCAAGTAAGGGTAACTTCTGATTTCAAAATCGCACTAAAAGAGAACGAAAGTGCGCCGCATAAAACAAATACATATCCAATCCATTCCATATTTTATGGTTTTGTGGTGGCTCTGCCACCGGTTAAAAAATGTGTTTTTCTGCTTGAGCAGGGCATCTGCCCCCAGGGTCGGTTCTGGCAAGCCAGAACAAAACTCCATGACGAGCAGAAATCTGCTCAAGCGCCGTCAAGTAAAAGAGCGGTCTCCTCCATGGTTTTTATAGGCAGAACGTGTCAACTTGTCAACTCATTAACATGGTTTTTTTATATATAAAATGATAGGAAAAAAGGAGTGCAAGAACGAATTCTTGCGCCTCCTTTTTTGCCCTTGTGTCGCCGATTAGACTACTTTTGATATTGCCTCGCACAGGGTCAGCAGAACTCGCGCATGGCGCTCTGCTTCCCTCTCAAGGTAATCCCACTGGGTACCAAGAAAGGTTTTGTCCCCTTTCTTGATAAAAAATGCAGGCACCAATGAGCGACCTTTGTCGCCGATTTCGCCACGATAGATATCCTCCATATAGAAGATTTCTTCAACGGAAACCTGCTTGCGCCCAAGATGCAAAAACACATCGGCGTCAGTTGGTTTCTTCCCTCTCCTGGCACGGTTTATGCCATTTAGATCTGGCAAGAACCGAGCGAGCAACCCCGCCACATGCAGCACCTGTTGGTGCTTTTTGTGCCGTGGTTGCCCCAGTTTGTGCGCCTGCAGCAAAAGGGTTTTTTGGTCAATTTTCCAAACACCCATCTGCACAGTCTTCACCATGTCAGACAGCATTCTGATGGGGTTTTCTCGCCCCTCCAGATATAATATCTGCAGGTCATCGCGAAGCGAAACCAGTCGCCCGCAGAGCGACGGATTTGCCTCCTTTAGCGAATCATATTGCGGCCTTTTCGTTACCCGCCGCCAAATGGCATTGGGCACCAGGCCTCGCAATAAATTCGTAAAAAATTCTTTCACGGCTTCGCCTAATAAATAGAACGTAACCGCAAGAAGCACCAACCGATATGGATCGATCAATCCTCCTTTTTCTGTCTTGTTTTTCATAAAACTCGTTTTTGATTTCTAAAAAAGTGTCTTTTCGGCGGTTTCAGCCATGGGCTGGTTTCATGGCAAAGGCCATGAAAGTGCCGCCACCGAGGCCGAAAAGAGCAATTGTACAAAATAGTACATTGTATTTATATATTACTTTTTAGCTTTTGACAAGCTTTTTTTCATCAGTTTTTCGATCTGCCCTTCCAGCTTTTTTACCCGCTGGGTGAGCGTCTCGGCGCGCTTTGTGCGCTTTGTGGCGGGGGTTTTTAGCACCAGTTGGTCGCCTTTCATCTTTCGTGTGGCGGGGTAGTCAATCAGTTTTTGGCCGCTCATCAGGCTCATAAACTCATCAGCAGAGGCCGCAACGGGCAGCCAGTTTGGGCTCAGGCGGGTGCTATATGCGTTGGCTTTTGGGTGAATGTAGAGTCGCATTTTCGGGGGGTTAAACACGATTTGTATACGCCACGGAGGGGTTTTTTAAAAAGCAGAGAGGGTTGACGCGCACCCTGTTTTCATATAAAAAGAGGGTGCTCTCTGGCGGTTTGCGCCTCGAGCCGCCACGACTGTGGCTTGGTGATGTGCCGTTATTGGCTTGTATATACGGCTAAAGCGCACTCCCGCATTCTTTTATACACCGGCACACCGCGTGCCTCTGGTGGTATGCACCACCCGCACATGCTGCGCAGAGATGCAATCAGCAAACAGAGTGGCGAACGCCACCAGAGGCACTCATTCATTTTAAACCGCCCCGCGCTGCCTTTTGGCGTGTGGCACAAACCATTTCACTATGGAAATATTTATTGGTAATTTTATCGTTGATATCCTTGTTTTTGGTTTCATCACTGGGATCATGGCTTATGCTTTTCTGAAGCGATACGAAGAAGGAAGTAATATGAAAAAAGCAGCAGCCGACAAAGCAAACAAAGAGTTTGACCCAAAAAGCAACTTTCGCTGGCATTTGGTTGTTCGGCTCTTTTGTGCGTTTATCACCATTTTCATCTCTGGTTTTTCAGAGGAAACCCCATTCATCTATGCCATAAACGACTACTCGTTTTGGGCGTTTGTGCTCATCATGGTCTTCAGTTTGATTGAGTACCTCAAGCTCTCTGACGAGCGAGTTACGTATGTCAAGGAATTTATGGAGAAAGGTGACAGACCAGGCATTTTCCCTTCTGGAGAATGGGCATGGCTGCTCTATCCCATTTATGTGGGACTCTTCTTTTTGGCAAATGTCAACGCGTAAATCATTTCTTCACCGCCCCACGGGGCATAAAACCTTTATTATGCTAACAGCTGTAGCCATAATACTCCTCTTTTCTCTCTTTCTCCTTTTTTGGTTTCTGATTGATGAAAAGCAAGAGTACTTTGTTGCGTTTATCACACTTCTCGTATGCATTGCTGAGTTTCTGTTTCTCGTAGCCGCGAAAGACATAGCTCAACCAATTCGATACATGGTAGGAATTTGTACTGGAATAGTATTTTTCTATTCTTGTTTCTATTTGCTTCATTCGGTTATTCGTTCTCTCCTTACAAAAAGAGGATAACCCAACCTAAAAAATGAATGACCGCGGACAAACCTGTGCCGGTCATTCATTTCAGCCATTCGGCTGTTTTTGGTTTACGGACGCATTTTCACGCAACCAACACACGCGCAGCCCAAAAGCCGCAAGTGCGGCATCGGGGCTTTTGACGAACCTGAAATCTGAACTATAATGCACCCGATGCGAATTGTTTTTCTACTCTCACTTTTGGCTCCTGTGGTCGCAGTTGCCACGGGCGGTTTCAGCGACATGCCCGAGCGCAGCCCGCTCGCAGAACCGATAAAATGGGCTGTCGCGACTGGCATAGTCGACGGTTACCCCGACGGAACCTTTCGGCCAGACGAGAGCGTGAACCGCGCCGAGGCGGTCAAGATGCTCATTGGCGAAAACGTTTTAGCCGTTTGCCAAAGCGGCGAAACGCCGTTTTACGATGTGCCCGCGACTGAGTGGTATGCGAAATATGTCTGCACGGCGCAGCGCGAGGGAATCGCGCAAGGCCGCTCTGCGACTGAGTTTGTGCCAACAGACGGGGTCACTTTTGCCGAGGTAAGCGCGCTACTGCGCCGCCAGCACCCCAACCTCGCGCCAACTGGTTACCGCGTGCCAGGCACCTGCCAAACACGCTGGTGGTGCGATGGTACCGCTTGGCTAGCGGCTTTGGGGGGCATACCAGAGGGTGTTAATAGTGTACACAAAAAACTAACACGGGCACAATTTGTGATCATACTACAGGCCATTTCTGAGGGGGAATATACATATGAAGATGGCGCGCTGCGACTGGTAAAAAGCCCAAACCCAAACAGCACCAAAACGCTCGAAAGCGTTTACCCAAGCAGCATGCCGACCGTGGTTGATAGCCATTTGACCTTTGCCCAGGCAACCGAGGGCAGCGCCGCGCCCGAAGATGTTTTAGCCACGCAGCGGCTGATTTCAGTGGAATATATTGGGTTTGACGGCGCGCGCCACGTGGGGCAAATCATGGTGCACGAGGCGCTGGTCGACGACACGGCCGCTGCCTTTGAAGCCGCTCTGGCAGAGGGTTTTCCGATAGAGGCGGTGATACCGGCTAGCGAGTTTGACTGGAGCGACGACGCAATAATGGCGGCAAATGTGAGCAGCGCGTTTAACTATCGGCCGGCGACCGGACTGGGGTGGATCAGCCACCACGGCTATGGCTTTGCGGTCGACGTGAACCCGCGCATAAACGCCTACTTTAGCGGTCAAACCGTGTTGCCCCCCGGCGGCACATACATCCCTGGTGACCCCGGCGTTATTACACCAGACAGCGCGTTTTATCGGGCATTGGTCAACCGCGGGTGGTCATGGGGCGGCCACTGGAGCACCCCAAAAGACTACCATCACTTTCAAAAACTGATCTATGACACGGTCAGCGCAGACGGCTATGAGACCTTTTAGCACGATGAAGAAGGCCACCAACGCGGGTGGCCTTTTTCTTTTCGCAGGAGGGGGTTAATGGATAAACAACTTGTATAGTCGTGTATATCCATTTGTACGCAGATCAGGAACTGTTGGCTTTCTGTTGCCTTTTACAAAATCAAGTTCTCTTGAAAATGCTCCTTCAAGATCTTTTTCATGTTGTAGCAAGAAGGAAACTGATTCCTGAACAGTTGTAAGTGTTGCTTTGAAATCTCTATTTAGCGTAGCAACTACACGAACAGTTTGGCGTTGATTTACCTCTATCGGATCAAAATGAATTGATATACCTTTTAGTGGTTCAATCTTTACCTGCAGCTCTGTTTGCAGTTCTTTTGACTTCGCAACAAATGCCTTTGCGGCTTGCACTTTCGTGCTGTCATTCGTACTCATTTTAATGTGTTTGGTGACCTATGCCCACCACGGCACGCACAAGCCACCAAACAACATTTACCCGCTCTGGAAAAGAACATATGGGCAGTTGTGCGCGAGCGCATCAACAAGGCCACGATGTATTTATATATATAACAGGTTCAACTGTCAAGCGCGCTCGTCACATGCGCCTATCAGCCCATAGGGCGTGACGGTCACACACCCGCTCTGCAAGTGCACTTGTGGCAGCTGCGGCGGGCCAAAAATATACTCCAGCACCGGCGGCTGGTGGTGCCAAAAGTCAAGCGACAGCGGCACCAGCCGGTCAGCCGACAGGGCATATGCCGCCACAAACAAAGCCAATAAATGAGTCCGCATGGGTTGATTGTGCGGGTTTTGGCCGGTCTGGCCAGGGGGGCTTTTCATCCGTTCATCATTTGCCAGGGGGCTCCGCTGTGTGCTATAATACCCTTAGTTCTTCCATATTAACTGACATTAACTTGATCGGTTCTTCGAAGAACAATTACCAAGACCAGAGCAGAAGACCGGACGTACGCGTCCGCTCCCATCCCAAATGGAAGTTGATTTTATTGCTCTGGTCTTTTTCCTGTTGTTTGACAGTCGGCCCTGTTGTATATATAAATACATCGTGGCCTCGTTGATGCGCTCGCGCATAACTGCCCGTATGTTGTTTTACAGAGCGGGGTGCGGTTGTTTGGTGGCTTGCGTTTGCGCGCGCAGGTGCGGGTCACCAAACACATTTGATTATGGATTTTATTTCTTTAAGCCAACTGAAGTTGGTAATGCCTCGAATAGAGGAGCTAAAAGGTCGTCTTACTAGAACTCTTGATGCTACTAGTCAAAAAATGGTTTTATCACTTGATTTAGACAAGATTCGAGTGAAGATGGGGGCAGACCCTCTTTATGTCTTTATTGATATAACTGCAAATACGCCTAGAAGTGTTTACAACGAGACAGTCGATGATTTTGAAAAAGTCGTCCGCATGGTATATCAAACTTTACCATGTGAAATTCTCGCCAGTAAATGGAGTCAAGAGGAAACAAGGATACAAATCAAAACTCCACTGTCGTCTTTCTTTGAGTGACTTTGTCAAGTCACTATCTGTAGAACAAAAAGGCCACCCTCGTTGGTGGCCTCTTTCATCGTTTTTTGGCAAACTCAGCTTGCGTGGGGGCTGGTTTTGATTATGCTATGCCCCGTGCCAGAGTGGCGGAATTGGTAGACGCGCTCGACTCAAAATCGAGTACCGTAAGGTGTGAGGGTTCGAGTCCCTCCTCTGGTACCACACAATAACAAAATAAAAGAGCCAGAATCAGCTTAAATCCATCGGCAATTAAATGAAAAATGATTTCTACGGATGACGTTCTTGCACTGGACGTATTTCAATAATGTGTATTATATCCTCTCCAACAGTTGAAGTAGACCTCTCTTTCAGCTCATATTCAACTCCCATTTGCACAGAAATCTTATTCAGTTGCTTCACAATTATCTGATAACTGGTGGTTTCTCGAGCCTCTGCGATGATAGAAATCGGGTCATTTTTGTCTACATATTCTGTTTTATATCGCTCTAAAAATGCGCTCAAAATCCGCCCTCCAGCCATTTTACTATTTGGGTCAGCCGCTAAATCAGATATATAAATCGCCCGATTTGATGGGGCTATTGCCGTTTCCGCTGTGGTGTTTTCTGGTTCATAGTCGTCATAGTCATCGTACTCGTCATAGTCATTTCGGTGTGGCTTCTCTTTCACCCCTTCATAGGCGATCATATAACCCAGCAGTTTACCATCCTCATTCTCATATTTCAGCGACATATTCGGTCGTCCTTTCAGCTCATTATTAATATCTTTTGCGATCAGCTCATTCCCAATCCGATGAATATACGTCAATAAATCCTCATTATCTGCATAGACTTTCCCCTCCATATACGACACCCGCAGCGCCTCTTCCGCCGTCAGCGGGCTCACTCCGGGCAGTTCCACGGGCACCTGTTCTGCCCCTGCGTCAAACCTGCCATAGTTCACTTTTGCTGTCATTTCCTTCACCGCATCAAATGGTAAAACCGTAGATGTGCTACCCGTATTATCTGAGTACCCTGGCGGAATGACAGGCACATAGTGGTTTGGTGCGCTCGTGTCTGCATATCGAAATGACATATCCGTGTAATTTTCCCCCACCACCATTTTTTCTTGGTTTACCGCCCGGCCAGCATTGGCCATTTGGGTGGCATATTCTCCCAAGAAATCTGCATAAATATACTCCAGCTGCGCATCAAATTGCTTTTTTGCATTCGGCGCCACCTCGATGTTATCCGCCGTAATAATCTGCTCTGTTTCTGCTGCAATGTCATGAGTGATCATTTTCTGCAGATTTGTCTCACCGCCTGCCGCAGATATCAGCTTACTCACAGATTGGCGTATATCAATATCTGGCGTCAGCACACTCTGGGCAACAGTCCGTAACTTGCCTTTGTTTCCGCGTCGCTGCACGGTCATCGTTGCACACGCCAAGTTACACATATACACATTATTTTTTCCGCTTCCAAACGGCATGCAACACGCCGTGTCGTTCCCCGCAAGTATTCCATCTGGCGACGATTTCGGGTGTATTTGTACAAAAAACATCTCCTTTTTTCGTTTGTCGTGCAGGCCACTTTTCTTGTCAAACACCAAGTTTTCCAGCTCCTGCAGCGGGATTTTATCTGCTAGATGTGGGTTTCCCAGCACAGATTTTACCTCCAAATCATATGCAGAAAGCACCTCTTTTGCCTTGTTAAACAGCTTCCCAGGGCTTTTCGCCGTGCCCTTAATTCCCTCCGAATGCGACCCAAGCCCTTCCTGCAAAAACGCCACCAGCTGCCCCCGCGTATACATTTCTGTCGGAATCTCATATCGCGCCTCAAACGGCCGGAAGTATTGCAACTGGTCTAATGTCCCTCGGATGAGCCCATCTCGCAGCTCTGTCGCCGTAAAATCCAAATGCGGAAACTGCGTATAATTTGCCGGTTTTTTACGCCAGTGGGTGGCTTGTGAATGCTCGTCGTCCAAATCCCAAAACCGATGTGGGTCTTCCATCATTTGCATCACCGCAGAGGGGTTCACCTCGCTGTGCGGATGGTACATCAGCTTCATATAAAACTCGCGGTCTGCTGGGTTTTCCAGCTCTTTTAACCGCAATAAGAAATCTTTATCCTTCAGCGATTTTGACACCTCATAATACTTCTTTAGGTTCTTCCACGAACTAAATGGACTGTTTTTCTCAAAGTGCTGTATCAACGCTTTTAACTCCGGCATATCCAGCTCTTTTGCCACCTCTAATACAGCTTTGTAGTCTGAATCTACCGACTCCATTATCGTGCTAAAATATTGCAAAGCAGTGCCACTTTCATAATTCACTCCATCCATCTCCATCTGCTTCATCAGGTCATTCCAAAACTGTTTATTTATATAGGTTTTTTCTTCAAATATCCCCTCTGTGAACTGCTTCATCTCTCCTTGAAGTAAGATCCCTAGATCTGTCAAATCTTCTGCTTTCACGCTCCGGTTCAGGTCATCAATTTCCTTTTGCCCACTGTACCAATACGCATCCAGTATATGCTTTCCGACGATGTGAATCTGGCTCACCTGACCACTGAAAAATGGTAATACGTCTTCTGGCGCAAAGTACTCCAGCATCTCTTTCAGCTCTTTTTTTCCTTCATCTGGCATGTGCTTCAGCACCGCCTCTGGCATCAGATTATAGTACTCTGGGTGCTTCACAGCATCTGGAAACCGGGCACTATTTTGATATATCGTATATAACTTCCGAGTATTTTTCGACGTAAATGCGTCTGCTGCATGTTTAGCATAGATACTCGGCAAATCTGTAGTGAGTCCCATTTGCGAAAGAACCTGTGGGTTTAGTGAATCTGGCAGCATATTAAATATTGTCTCCTCAATCAATTCCTGATATCCATTTATTATCTGCGAAAGCTCTGCATGGGAGGCTTTTTTCAAAAATACTTCTGGAGACATTTCTGCTACATTCTGCGCTATTTGCTGACACAAAGTGGCATATTCTGCGACTTCTTTTAAAAGTTCTTGATGTTTTGCTTCAGCAAGAAACTTCTGTGCTGTCTCTAAATGTGCTGGATATGTATCATAAGAAATAAGTATATCGAGTGCATCCTTGATCACTTTGCTTCGAAAATCTTTATCTATACAAGAGGCATACTCCTCTAAATTATCTCCTAATAGAATCTCAAGTGGTTTGTGCTGTGCATTATAAAGGAGCGCGTCTTGAACTAATTTATCATAGCCCTTTATAAATGGTCTTACTTCTTTAGGGCCTGTCCATTCTAGGAAATCAGACGGAGCCTTCTCTGCGGCTTTCTTATATATATCCCAATATCCGTCCACATGGGGCGCCACTTCTCTGTGTTTATCCCATAAACATTGATGGAAAAGATACGTATATTCCTCTGCTGCTGCTTTCAATGCATCTCCATAATTTGCAACATGGGGCGCCACTGCCTCAT
>JAHDDZ010000017.1 GCA_020629095.1 Candidatus Altimarinota bacterium
GGAGGTGCGAAAAGTAAAGAATGGATATGGTATTGCCATTCTTAGTACTCCGAAAGGGGTTATGACAGGATATGAAGCACGTGTAAAAAATATTGGTGGGGAATTCTTATGTACCGTTAGTTAATATGAGTCGAGTAGGTAAAATGCCGGTATCGGTTCCCGCAGGCGTAGAGCTTCAGTTTAATGCTGATAGTATTACAGCTAAAGGGAAAATGGGGGAAATGACAATGGCTTTTGATCCGCAATTTGTTTCTTTTGCACAAGAAGGTGTAGAAGTGCAAGTGACTCGAAAGAGTGAAACAAAAGAATGCCGAAGTCGACACGGACTCTATCGGAGTCTGCTGGAAAACCTGACAATTGGTGTTTCTGAAGGATTTAAAAAAACACTGGAAATCAAAGGAGTGGGGTACCGAGCAGCTCTAAAAGGACAAGGCGTGGAGCTAAATCTTGGATACAGTCACCCAATCCAATATGATTTGCCAGAGGGAATCAAAGTAGAATTTGAAGAAAAAAGCCAAACAGTTTTCACTGTTTCTGGCATGGACAAACAAAAAGTAGGACAAGTGTCTGCAGAGATTCGATCATTCCGAAAGCCTGAGCCGTATAAAGGAAAAGGGATTCGGTATCAAGGCGAATACATCCTGCGGAAAGCTGGTAAATCATCTGCAAAATAATGACTAATAGAGCTGAACAAAAACGACTCGCACGTGCACGACGCACAAATACAATTGCGAAAAAAAGCGACAGGCCACGTTTGTTGGTGTACCGCAGCAACAAGGCCATTTACGCACAATTGATTGATGGGGAAACTGTGGTGTGCGGGACAAGCACGTTGGGTGACAAAAACACAATTGATGGCGCAACCGCTGCCGGAAAGGCAATTGGTGAAAAAGCAAAAGAAAAAGGAATTGATACTATCACTTTCGATCGAAATGGATATAAGTATCATGGAAAAGTGAAAGCTCTGGCAGACGGAGCAAGAGAAGCTGGACTCAAATTTTAGACTATGACTGAAGAACAAAACACGGCACCGGCTGAAGCGGCAGAGACTCCTAAACAGGAAACTGCACCTACACCAGAAAAGAAAAAAACTGAAGATCGAGGATCGAAAGGTGGTGGACAACGACGCGGTCGTGGTCGACGTGATCGAAAGCCTCGTGAACCAAAAGAGTTCGAAGAATCAATCTTGCAGATTGATCGAGTGACCCGAGTTACAAAAGGTGGTCGTCAACTGCGATTCCGAGTTTCTGTAGTAATTGGCGACAAGAAAGGGCGAGTTGGATTTGGTATTGGAAAATCATCTGAAGTGCTTGGGGGCATTCGAAAAGCGGTTGCTGATGCAAAGCAAAATCTTATCACGATTCCGATTCAAAATGATACAATTCCGCACGCTGTGAAGGCAAAATTCAAATCAAGCCAAGTGCACTTGTACCCAGCACCTGCGGGTAAGGGAGTCATCGCTGGTGGTGCAACACGAAAAATATTAGATGTGTCTGGAATTAAAAACGTGCTCGCAAAGTTGCATGGTTCACGAACACGAATCAATGTGGCTCGAAGCACCTTTCAGGCACTTGGAAGCTTAACGCACGAGGCACCCTACACACCCAAAAAACAAACTGAGGAAACTGTAACTACTACTGAATAATGGATCTGAGCAATCTGAAACCGAAAGTGCGAAAACCTGCCCGAAAACGAAAAGGGCAAGGAAACGCAGCAGGCCAAGGAACCTATGGCGGCCGAGGCATGAATGGTCAAAATGCACGAGCCGGTGGAGGTGTGCGACCTGGCTTTGAAGGTGGGCAAAGTGGCCTCCTTATGCGGATGCCAAAACTGCCTGGTTTCCGAAACCCAAACCGAGTTGAAGCAGAAACAGTGTCGCTTTCAAAAGTCATTACGGCGTTTGCAAAAGGCGGTAAAGTTACGCCTATTACTCTTTCTGACGCGAAAGTCGTAAGCGGTAAAAACAGCAAAATCAAAGTGCTTTTTGACGGCGCTGCACCAGAAGCAAAATTAGAACTAGAAGGTGTGCTTGTCAGTAAAGCAGCCAAGGCTGCCATTGAGAAAGCAGGCGGGACAGTTTCATAAAAAATAGTATAGCAAACAAAAAGCGGCCAGAGGCCGCTTTTTTTATACAGAACTCCCTCACATGCCCAGTTAAGCAGTAATGCTAAATTTAAGGTATTCTCACACGAAATAGGTAGTAATAACACCTCGGCCCCAGCCGCTCTGCGCACGTGGGTCCAGCATATGCGCCGAGGCTTCACTGCCAAAGAATGAGATGCGACGTAAAACATTGGCCGCTGTTTGCGGAATTGTATATGCATCCCACAAGCGCTCTTCTTGCTCTAGGTGGGCAATAAGAGGATTTGGCGCGCTAAACGGAAACTTTGGGAAAATAACCTGCTGTGCTCGCAACTGCGATAGGTTCGGATGTGTGCTGTTGTGGTGAATATAAATCCACTCGTCCAGATCTTTCAGCTGCGGAAGGATTTTCCCATCTCCACCAGTTATCTTTTCTGCCATCAGTTTTGTGTCAGGTGCCATAGCCTGTAAGTGGAAATAGAGCTGTTGCGCCAAGTCTTTGCTGCTGACAGAGATGATGGTTCTACTGACTTTTTCATCTATTCGAAGCGCCAAAACGCGCTGTGCAACTGCCTCGATAAAGTGCGGTGAGCGCACCTGGGGCAGCCCTATTTGCACTTGCAGGTGAGGCTTTTCTCCACCCTTAGCCTCTGGCTTTATGCCAAGCCAATAGTCTACGAACCCCGAGGACACTGGACTGACATGCCCCCAGGCGTGCAACGGTTGCTGTTGCAAATTGGTCTTAAGTCGCATCCAGTCAGTCGCTGTCCACCAACAAAAACTCAAATTGCCATTCGCTGGGCGATAATCAAGCCAGATTCGAACTCCCTCTGGAGGATTTTTCAAAATAGTCTCCAGTGCTGGGTTTTGCCGCATCACACCAAGCGCCTCTAAGCGCGGCAGAATGGAAGAGAAATCAGTATGAAGTGGCATTGGAACGCGCTCTGGGTAGGTCCCTATTGGGCGTTTTAATAGTGGCTCGATTATGTCTTTTACCACGGCCGCAATAGTGAAAAGGGCTTCGTCAGTGGTCTTAGGGTCTTCTAACCACGGCCATAACGAAACCGTGGTTGTTGCACTCATCAGCAGGTCTTTTGTGGTTTGCTCTGCCTCATCAATAAAAATGGCTCTGTCGGCAAACAAATGCGCCCACTGGGCATATGCTCGAGCGGACATAGCCAGAACCGGCTCAGTCAGCTTTTCTACTTGCACTGGTGCATATTCTTCATCTGTCATATGCACAGACTGCCACAACGGGCGTTCCTCAAAAAATAGATTTATGTGGCGCAACCCCCGCAGGCCATGCGCATGGCGGTGGAGGCACTTGAGGGCAAAGACCAGCCGGTCATCTGATAAATTATCCATGCAGAAAGCCATTAACCTTTCTGGGCTTAACAGCACCTCAGGCGTTGGAAATGCCTTAACTGCACCAAAGTAACTCATTTTGGGGGTAATGATAATTGACTTTTGGCCGGCCTTCGCCGTAGCTTCTGCCGTTGCAATTAGCTTCGCAGCGGCTATTGGAGCATCTAAAATTGCATGCCATGTTGTATAAGATTCTATTTTTTCTGCCATTGCAGTTGGCAGCTGAAATGGCTTATAGTCTGGCTTTTGCGGTGTTTCATTTGTGCCAGACTGACCAGAAAAAAGTGCCCCAGCAACCCAGTTCTTGTGCCTCCCTATCAAAGCCTTCATCGGCTCAAGAACGGTCTTTGGCAGACTTTCTATTTCCTTTTGCAGCAGCCGAAAAAGCCCCTCGCTTGCCTCCACATCACTCATTGCGCGGTGGGCATTTTCGTGCATCAGGCAATAGTTTCCGGCGATTGATTCGAGACTATAACTCTCCTCGTTTATTAGTAAAATGCGCGCCAGCTGGTGCGTGTCAATATAGGCATTTTCGGGCACCGGAACGCCATGCGCACGCAAAAACCGAATGTCAAAATTGATGTTATGGCCAATTATAACTGTACCCTCCAGCAGAGGAGTAATCTCATTTTTTACTTCATTCCAGTCTCGGCCAATTTCATTTATTTCTGCTTGGGTAATGCCAGTAATCGCTGTTACAGTTGGGTTTAGCGGAGACCTCTCTGGGCGCACAACCGCATCATATCGCAGCTCGCTTCCATCCTCATTTTGAATAATAAATGCCACCTCGATAATTGAGTCCTCATGCGCGTCAAAGCCAGTTGTCTCCAAGTCTAAAAAGCATTTTTTCATGCGCTGAGTATAGCCCACTTGCGCCCCATGCGCGAATCAATTACTATCTGCCGCGATGAGAACCTCTGAGCGAAGCGAGAAACTTGCAGGTGTAGTGCGCGAGCTGCTGCCACAGCTGATTGCGCCCCATTTGAACCCAGCACTACATGGCATTGTGACCGTGGAGCGAATCGAGGTGAGTGGCGATTTGGGTATTATAAAGGCCTATTTGACGCGATTTGGTGGCACAGAACCATTTATGGGAGTTATACGAAAAGCTAAAAAGCAGATCCTCAAAAGCATTTGCCAGCGAGTAAATCTGCGCCGCGTGCCTGAACTGCGAATAGCCCAGCTGAGTGAATGAAGACCATTTTAATTGCTACCACAAATGCTGGAAAGCGAGCTGAAATGGTGAGTGCTTTTCAGAGCATCAAAAATGCGAAATGGCTGTCCCTGAATGACATTCCAGCAGTGAAGGACGTAGAGGAAACGGGCACAACTTTTGCGGAAAATGCTCTACTAAAAGCGAAATATTATGCAAAAAAAACTGGATTGATGACGCTTGGCGAAGATAGTGGCCTCACCTTAAACGCCCTTCCAGAGCAGTTTGGAGTGCGCACGCGGCGGCAAATCACGGCCAAAAATGACATCGATTGGTTGCGAATTTTTCTTGAAATGATGGAAAATGAAACTGATCGCAGCTGCATTTTCACCAGCAGCATGGCCCTTTTTGATCCATCTATAAATGCGTCTTGGCAGACGGAGGGCGAGACACATGGGCAGATTGTAGAGTTTCCAATGAGCGCGCTCGAGCCCGGAATCCCCGTTAGCAGCGTCTTTGTGCCAGATGGTTTTGACGAGGTGTATAGCGCAATGGAGAACGCCTACAAAAACCGCTGCAGCCATCGCGGAAAAGCCGCACAGGCGATGCAAAAAATTATAGAAGAAATGGGGAACTAAGCCCGAGAAATGCGATCAAAACCACAATATGGGCGCAATACCTCTGGAACAATAATTGATCCGTCAGCCTGTTGGTAGTTCTCTAAAATTGCCACAAGTGGACGGCTGCTGACGGCCGTGCCATTGAGCGAATGAGCGTGCACCAGCGTGCCGTCTGCCTGGCGAATGCGAATGCCCAGTCGCCGTGTTTGATAGTCTGTGCAGATGCTCGTACTCGTCATTTCGCGGTACTGCCCTTGCCCCGGCAACCACGCCTCGATGTCATATTTTTTCGCTGCAGAAGAAATCGCCGCAGCACACGTTCACAACTTGATAGTGAATACCGAGTTGCCGCATTAAACCTTCCTCTATTTCAAGAATTTCTGTGTGTATTTTTTCACTCATTTCAGGCGTGCATAGCACCACCATCTCAACTTTTTCAAACTGGTGCACACGAAAAATCCCCTTTGTGTCTTTTCCGTAACTCCCAGCCTCGCGCCGAAAACATGGACTATATGCTGAATATCGCAATGGCAGATTGGCTTCATCAATTACCTCTCCTCCGTGAAAACTCATCATTGGCACCTCAGATGTACCAATCAAATAGAGCTCCTCGTCATCTGGATTCACACAATAATTCTCGTCTTTGGCATAGTATCCCGTCGCCTCAATGGCTGAACGGCGGGTCATAAATGGCGGAATCGTGGCACTATATCCCTTTTTAACGAGTTCAGTAAATGCCCAAAACATAAGGCTCCGTTGCAAAATAGCTAGCTCATCTCGAAGATAATAAAACCGCGCACCACTCACTTTTGCACTTCTTTCTGTGTCCAAAATCCCCAGCTTCTCAGCCAATTCCCAGTGCTCTTTTGGCGCAAAATTAAAAGCCGGCTTTTCACCCCATGTGCGCTCAACCACATTTTCTGTGTCATCTGCACCATCCGGTGCGCTTGCATGCGGCGGATTTGGCAGGGCCTGCAACCCTTTTTCTAACTCATTTTTAACTCGTTCTACTTCTGTTTCTATTGCTTTTCGCTTAGTTGAAATGGCCTTCATTTCGTCTAGAACCTTCGCCTTCGCATTGCCCTCCAGCTGCGGAATCTGCTTACTGGCTTCGTTTTGCTGGTGCTTTAATTGTTCAGCTTGGGGCAATAAATCACGCCGAGAAGCATCTGCTGCTAGCACAACCTCAACCGACGCAGCCGAAACACCCTTGCGCGCAAGCGCTGCTTTCATCTCTTCTCTATTAGCTCTGAGTTGTTTTATGTCAAGCATTTCTGTGTCTAAAATCAAATACAGTATAGCTCAAAAAAGAAAGAGAAAAACTTGACTTATTTTTAATAAATGTGTTAAATATAACTGATGGCAAAAAAAGCATTTCCGAAAAAACAGCTTTTATCAGTTACAAAAAGAGAAAATGATTACACGTTAGCGATTGAAAAAATTGCTCATGCGAATGATATTTTAATTGTTTTTCCAATGAGCTATACGGGGGATGCTCTTGCGGCAAGCGTCGCTCTCTCAGAGTGCCTGAAGCAGGTAGGCAAAAACATCACTATTGCGACACCGAAAGCAGAAGTGTATGGCCACCAGTGGATTTCTGAAAATGCAGCAATCCAAGAATCACTCACGAATGTGGGGGAGTTTCTAATCAGAATTCAGAGTAACAATGTGATAATTGAGCGAGTGGAGTATGCGGCAAATGATGATGGAGTGGATATTATTTTAAGCCCAAAAGGTGGAGTCCTTCAGCCTGAAGATGTTTCTTTTCCGCTTGATGGAAGCAATTTTGATTTGATAATTACCGTTAGCATACTCGACAAAAAAGACCTTGGACAGCTTTGGACAGACTATCCGAGTGTGTGGGCAAATGCCCAGATGCTGCATTTGACAGCGGGTGATGCCCCATCCAAAGTTCGCGGAAAGAAGCTGCACGACGCAAATGCCTGCTCGGTGAGTGAGGTTGTGTGGAGCTTAATACTAAACGAAAAAACCCTCAAAGAGGCCTGCACAACAGAAATGCAGACGGCACTTTTGGCTGGGATAATTGGCGCAACTGGTAGTTTCTTAGAAGGGTACACAACTCCAAATGCCTTTTTGACAGCGGCAAAACTGATGCAAGAAGATGCTGACCATACGCATGTGATAAATAAAATATATAAGGAAAAGCCGCTGCAGGTGCTGCAGTTGTGGGGAGCAATATTGCGCAGTTTGCAGCTAGACCGCATCCATAAGTTTACATGGGGGCGACTGACCACTTCTGATTTAATAGACGCAAATGCCCAAAAGGCGAACCTGAAAGGGTTGAGTGACAATCTTCTACGTCACGTTGAGGACTCTGAGCTGAGCGTGCTGTTGATCGAGGAGGGCGCAAACGTGCGGGTTGAGCTGCGGTCAAGCAACCAAGCAGATTTATTTGAGGGGCTGAAATATGATAGCGGATATACGGCGACACCGGTTCCGCACGGGGTTGATTTATTCATACCAAAACAGACCCTTGCCACGGTTGAAATGGAGCTGCTGCAAGACCTGGTAGCGTTTCAAAAGGCACGGCATGACATCCCCTCAGACATCCCGATTACTCGAGCAAATATCATTACGGAAGCACAAAACACCGCCCAAACAAAAGTACCAGAAAAGACCGCCAGACCAAAAAAAGACTGGGAGAAGGCCAATGTGCCATTTATTGTTCCAACAAAAGACGCGGGGAATTCTTGACAATTGCGAAGAAAACAATAGTATCGCGATCGTTCTATTAAGATACATTCATGCCAATTATTCAATCTGCCATAAAAAGAGTGCGACAAGAGGAGACTCGTCGAAAGCGAAATAACGTTGTTCGAGCGAAATATAAGTCAATGACAAAGGAGTTTTTGGAGCTGGTGAAGGATGGTCAAATCAAGGAAGCAACGGCGCTTTATCCGACTATTCAGAAGGCAATTGATATGGCTACGAAGAAAAATCTGCTGAATAAAAACACAGCTGGTCGACGAAAATCGACGCTGGCAAAAATGATCTCAACCAAGTAATTACACTAAACGCCTCCAGCATTGGGGGCTTTTTTTGTACCCAAAAGAAGGCAGATGCAGCCGATCGTTATGGTGATATCTGCGACATTGAAAATGGAAAACCAGCTGACAGAAATCATATCTGTCACACTGCCAAAAAGAAGTCGATCAATGCCATTTCCTATTGCCCCTGCGGCAACTAATACAGCTCCCAGCTTCTCCATCTTCGGCTGCTTTACTCCCCACCAAAAAATGATAATAGCAGCAATAAAACTAAAAGCTGTTAGGAGGACCCTTGGCGCTGGCAGTGAAAAGGCAAAGCCAGGGTTTTGGTGCAATTGAAGTGAAATTGTAGAAATCAACTCTATCGGCTCTTTTATGTAATTTTGAGCTGCCCATTTTGATACTTGGTCAAGCACGATAATCCCCTCCAACAAAAGCCAATGCCACATTTTCATTGCAATTATCATATGGCAAATATACAATCGACACAATGAAATTGCTGCTAAACACTGTCACAGATCCGCACTTTGCGTGCTTGGTTGCGGCATCTGGCGCCGTTCAGCACGAAGAAATTTGGAACAGCCACAAGGCAGATGGCATTCATTTGCATGGTTTTTTAGCACAATTAACAGCAGTTACAGAGATTATTGCCCTGACGGGACCAGCTGGGTACAGCAGTATCCGTGCAACACAGACCGCTATCAGCGCTGTGCTCATGCGTTTTCCTGCTTCAGTTTATAACATAAAAGCAGACGAGTGGGCTCGCCAGTGCATGCTCAAAACAGATGCGCAAACATCATTTTTGCGCAGTTTTGGAGCAAATATTTTTCTGGTAAATACAGAAAAAATGGAACTCATTTCCCTTGAAAAAGCGCATGAAATAGCCTCCACAGAAAGCGTTTGGAGCGAGTTATTACCTGAAGAATTTGAAATAAAAAGCAGTGTACAAATAGCGATAAAAGAGCGACAAATAGCCCTGCTGGAGTGCGCTAGGTCAAAAAAGTCAGACGATAAATTTCAGCCATACTATCACTTTCCTGCTGTGGAATCTCCTTCTCTGAAGTAGACTTTTTCTGTTTTTTAGAGTAGGATAAGCCCATGAAAAAGGAATCGCTCCAAGGGCAGATCGCCGAATTGGAAAAGCAAGTAAGTCGGCTGCTGGAGCCTATCGACATGGTAAAATTAGAGGAAAAGGCAAGTGAATATGCACAGCAAATGTCTGACCCTGCCTTTTGGAATATCCCAGAAAGAGCCCAAGAGATAAGCCAGCTAGCCGCCAATGTGGAAAAACAAAAAGCCAATATTGAGCAACTGCAGTCACTGCCGTCTCTGAAAGAATTACTGTCGGAAGCCGATGAATCGGACCTGCCAGAGCTGCAAAACGAGGTTAAGAGCATCCAAAAAACAGCCGAGGCAATGCGGGTTCAGCAGCTGTTTTCTGGTGAATATGATGAGAAGTCAGCGATCATTACACTCTCTGTTGGCAACGGCGGGCAAGACGCAGAAGATTTTTGTAATATGCTGCTGCGGATGTACCTTCGATGGGCGGATATGCGTGGGGCGACAGCTCAGCTACTGGAGTCATCTGAAAGTGATGTGGGGCTAAAAAGCGCGACGCTGAGCATAAAAATGCAAAATGCATATGGCCTGCTGCAGGGCGAGCACGGTGTGCATCGGTTGATCCGGATGAGCCCATTTAATGCCAAAGGACTGCGCCAAACAAGCTTTGCACGAGTTGAAATTCTTCCTGATTTAGGAAAATCTGATGCCATAGAAATTGCTCCGAGTGATATACGGATTGATGTATTTCGCAGTTCTGGCGCGGGAGGACAAAGCGTGAACACCACCGACAGCGCCGTGCGGATAACCTACCTGCCACTTGGGCTGGTTGTGACCTGTCAAAATGAAAAAAGCCAACTGCAAAACAAAGAGTCGGCGATGCGAGTTTTGACCGCTCGACTGGCGCAACTAAAAAGCGAGCAGCAGGCAAGTACCCTATCAGAAATAAAGGGTACGATGCTGGAAAACAGCTTTGGGAGCCAGATAAAAACCTATACGCTGCAGCCGTATAAGCTGGTAAAAGATCACCGAACTGAGTATGAAGAAACGCAGCCTGACAAGGTTCTTTCGGGTGAAATTGACCAGTTTCTCGAGACCTATTTGGCCTGGAGCGCTACACGCTAATCACCTTTTGGACTCTCATGTCATGCGGCTCTGAAGGGATTTCATCGAGCACAGCAAAGTCGGGCATAACCGAAATAGTCAGAATGTTGTTGGGCAGCTTCTGCAGAAAATCATCATAAAACCCGCCCCCTCGCCCGAGTCGTGCCCCGGCCTGACTAACTGCCACAGCTGGCACCAAAACCACTGAGAGCGCATTTATATTACTCATTGGGGCTTCTGACGGCGGAGTCCCTATCCCCCACTTTCCCAGCAATAACTTTTCAGGCGCACAGTCATGAAGCCGCATCTCATTTTTGGCTATCATCGGAAATGACCACGTGGCATTGGGCAGCTTTTTCGCAAGAGGAAAAAGGAAGTTTAGCTCCTTTTTTGTTGGCGAATAAGCGCAAATATAGCTTGCACTACTTAGTATGGAAATCAATATATTTACTGCTTTTTCTTCTTTTTGCTGTTTTGTGTCTAAGGTGATTTCTGCCCACTTTTGGCTAATTTTTTCTCGCATATACCACTTTCGTGCCCGCATAATATCCGTCTGAATTTGCGTAAAAAGAGCATCTGCGTTTTGAAATTTCTCTATATCACGAATTTTTTTAATTCCTCGAACAACTGCTGTTGAAGCATAAAAATCACCCCCAGAGTAATTAAGTAAATGCAGCTCTGTGCTGGCTTTTTGTCCAAAAGTAGGCCGCCCACCGTGATGCAAAACACCTGCATATTCTTGACCTTCTATTATAGCAGAAACTGCATAAACCCCTTCTGAGAATACCACTTCTCCATTTATCAAATTAGCCGTTGGGACCCCAAACGAGCCAGCAACTCCATTTCCTTCTGTCACTTTTGACTGAAAAGAAAACATCACCGAAGATGAATTACCTCGCTGGCAGAAAGCACTTCACCCGTTTCTGGCGACAATAAAACGGCTCTGATTTCATCAGATTGCTGCACGTCAACCTCCAGTGCTTTTGGCTCTTGGGCACTTGTTATACAGCCTGCCACGAGCAATGCCACGAGGCTAAGATAAATAATTTTCATAAAAAGTGTCTAATTGTTCTAGTTCTGCTGCTGTGCATTTGCCACTTTCGGCCAATGCTGATCGAACCGCCGCATAGTCTAGTATTGATCGAAATGTGTCTGTGCTTTTTTTCCAACTAAGGATGCAAGTAATTTCCTTTACCGCAATTCCCGCATCCTCCAGTGCTGCTGCCGCTGCTTTTGCAGAGCCCCCAGTTGATATTGTATCTTCGACCAACAATGCCGTTTTTCCACTTTCAAATCTCCCTTCAATCAGTTGATTTCGACCGTGCTCCTTTGGCTTGCTCCGCACATAGAGCATCGGCTTTTGCAGCTCTGCCGCGACCCACGCTGCCCACGGAATGCCGGCCGTTGCCGTTCCGACAATGTAATCTACTTCTGGAGCAGTCTGAACAAATTCTTGTACGATAAGCTGACGCACCGCCGGCATAGCAATAAGCTCTCTACAATCACAATACAGCGGACTCTTTATCCCACTTGCCCACTGAAAAAGCGGGTCAAATGAAACGCGCACAACCGACTTTTCTACCAGCGCAGAGCCTACTTTTTGTTTGTTCATGAGAGCGATAAAAAACCACGAGTAATTATATCTTTTGCGGCGGGCAGCGCAACTCCTCTTGCTGCAAAATAGAGCAATATATTTTCATCAATTGGGGCAACCGAGGCCGCGTGCGATGCCCCTGCGACGTCATCTGTTTCGACCCGCAAGACCGGCAACGCCTTGGCTTTTGCGGCATCAAAAAGAATCACCCGCTCCTCGATTTCTGCTGTTGCCTGAGCCGAACTTTGACCAATCAGCGCCGTTGCATTTATCTCTATTTGCGATGCATCTTGGCCAACTCCGTGCACGGCTATTGCCCCAGTTTGTGCCTCCCCTGCAAAAAATTGTTTTATCGTCCAAGCTTTTTCGTCGCTTCCTTGTGCCAATAAAACCCCCTTTACAGTGCACTGCGCGGTTTTTCCAAGCAACTCTATTTCCAGCTCATAGCGCCTGTTTCCAGTTTTTGTGTCATGCAAGCGAATTTTAATGTGCTCATTTTCCCCAATCACAATACGCTCTTTCCCCTCTGGCGACTCTTTTTCTATCAGCTGTTCCATTATTTTTACTCTAGTAGCCCAGCCAAAAAACACAAGCAAAACTACTCTCCGACAGCAACATCAACCAGTTTTTGCTCAAACTGCACCAGGTTTACAAATGTATCAGAAAAGGTCGTGACGACATATGCCTCAAATTTCTTATCGAGACCAGTAATAATCGCTACCCCAACAATCAAAAACAGAACCCCAATCACCTTTCTGAAAGCCCCATTTGGGTCAACTGCCCACTTTAATTTGGCGGTTATAGCTCGGCCACCAATAGCGATTATACCGAGGATGAAAGCCAAGCCGAGGCTATAGGCAATCAGGTGAGTAAGTCCTTCTGCCACGCTTTGATTGAGAACTGTCGCAACGATATAACCATATGTTGGGCTACAACTGCTAAAGACTGGGCCTAGACTAGCCCCCATAAGCACCAATCCCCATACTCCTTCCTTTTTTCCGGCCGCTGCCAAAGACTGCTGTGACCGAGCTTCCATGCCTGTTGCATGCATGATTTTTGACCATGCTTTTGGAAAAACAAAACTCAGCCCAAATAAAATAAGAATCCCTCCAGAGATCCACTTTAGTGCATCTGGCGAAACTGAGAATGCCTTGGTCGCAAGCTGCAACAACAAAGTAAAAACTACCACGCTGGTTGCTAAGCTAAGCGTAATTATGAGTGGGCGCTTCCAGCTTTTGCCAGACATGGAACCACCGATGATGACCGGTAAAAGTGGAAACACGCACGGTGCCAAAACCGTTAGGATACCTGCGAAAAATGAGAGGGCTAAAAGTGTCATGAGTGTATTATGCAGTACAGAAATGCTTTTGTCTACTGCGCTCTGTTGCGCAAGCTACTCACTTTTTTCTGCTGCTTTATCTTTAAAAATGCTATAATAAAGCGCTTTTGAAAGTCCAAAAAGAGTGGCATTTGACTGAAACAAGCTACTAAGATCGCCTTGCCGAACAGCCTCAAAGGAATCTTTCACATGCGCCTTTGTGCCCTCTACGCCACTGATTATACTATTATTAAACCCGTTTATTTTCTCAATAGAGCCTACAAGCCAAGCCGGAAGAATTTTTTTTGCTAGTGACCAAATCGCCCCAGAGATGCCCCCCTCTGTGCCCTTGGCAAGCATGAGACCAACTGCCCAAGCGGCATCAAATATTTCCATGAGCCCTTATTCGTAATCCATCCATAGACATATGACAACACAGCTGAAATCAAAAGGGCTTTGTTGTTTGTCACAAAACCAGTCACTATATCAGACATCTCTCCTGCCTTGTTTTTTGCAGTTTCCAAAATCTCTTGCCCCTCTCCACTTACTGCTGCGGCAACCTCCTGCGGAAGTTCGTCATGCGTGGCTGGGTCAAGCAAATCAAACCCATTTGATGGGTCTGCTGTTATTTCTGTGAACAACTCAAGCCACTTTCCATCCTGTGCTGCTGCCACATCAGCACTCCAGTTTTTCTCATTTCCATAGTGCTCCAATAGCTTTTGGCGCGCCTCACCTTTTGTTGGAATCACTTCTCTATCAATGTTCTGTAAGACTTTCGTTGCCGTTAATTCCTCTCCGCCTTCCAACTGAAGCATCTTCATTAACTGCTGTTTCATAGCAAATCTATCCATTAAAAATGGATCATTTGTGAGCGTCTCTATGCCAGATGAAAAACTCCCCCGAAAAATATCTGCCTGCAGCCTTTGAAGTGCTTCTGCCTGCTGCTGCCCTTCTAGTCCTAGTGCTTGTTTGATTGCCTGCTCTTTGCTTACTATTTCCGCCTCTACAGCTGATTTTTCTTGGGCTTTCTCACCAAAAGAATCCCCTGCGATGATCTGACGAGACGCCTCAATTATCTGCTTCAGCCCCTCTATTTCTGCCCTCACAGATTGTTCATCTGCTATTTCTTTCCCTTTTGTACGGAGCCAGTCAAATATTCCCATACACATATTCCCATACACACATTCTATACCACTCATTTGGCATTTTCAAGCAAATGCCTCAAAACCCATTCGCCCACTGC
>JAHDDZ010000018.1 GCA_020629095.1 Candidatus Altimarinota bacterium
TCAGTTGTATGGTCTGACGCTGCTGACCCAGCGCACAGCACTACTTCAATTGACTGGTTGAATGGTTACCGACTAGATACTGATACTAACGCTCTAACCGTTGGTGAAGTAAACTAGTTCGAATCATTTCAAAGTTCTCTTGAAAGCAAAGGGCCCCCCTCGAAAGAGGGGGGCTTTTTTGTTGTACTTGTTTATACTATTGCTGATGATAAGATCAGTACGCCTCTGGGATTTTCGCTGTCATGCATCAGCATCAATCAATCTAGCCCACCAAACAGCACTTATAGGTAGCAACGGGCGTGGGAAGACTTCATTTCTAGAAGCTCTTTACCTCTCAGCCATGGGGCGATCATGGAGAACAGGCACAACGGCCGATATAGTGCGGCAAGAGGCTGAATCTGCTAAGATAGAAATTGAGCTTGTATCAAATGATGTGCTGCAGCTTTACATTCATGCTAGAGGTAAAAAGCTAACACGAAACGGTAAGGCAATTACCTGGTCTCGGCACTTTGGTTCCATTCCGATTGTGTTGTTTGCACCTGAGCTTTCTTTTTTATTTCATGGCACAAAGGAAGTTCGCCAACGGTGGTTGAATCAACTCTGTGGGCAGGTTAGCGCAGACTATGTGAGCAAGGTGCGAAATTTGGCCAAATATGCCCAACAGAAGCGATCAATCCTGCAAGACGAAGGAAGCGTTCCATTTGATCTTATAAAGACCTATAATGAGCAAATTTCAAAGCTTTCTACTGAAATATGGAAAATTCGGCAGAATGTACTAAAAATGCTTCAGCCATATTTGAAAAAATATATGAATCAGTTTTGCCCGTCGATGAGACACGTGCAAATTGAACTGATAAACCCCGAAGGCATTTTGAGCCAATCTGAGTTGCAAGCAGAAATGGAGAAAGGACTGAATAGAGAAAGAGCAGCAAAGCGAGTTTTATTTGGTGCACAAAGAGATGATGTAGCTTTTGAATTTGGTGGTAAAGCCCTGAAAAAGACGGCATCCCGTGGCGAAGAGCGATCAGTCTTACTGTGTTTGCTTGCTGCTGGAAGAGATGTGCTGGAAGAACAAACGCAAAAAACCCCTCTTTTATTATTAGATGATGTCTTCTCAGAGCTTGACGCAGAGCGGCAAATGCAACTGAGGAGAATAACAGATGGATATCAATCAATCATTACGACAACCCACAAAAGCCACTTGGAGGGCTTTTTAGATGCACAGATTATTGACCTTGACGCCGGTCTTTCATAGCGTCTCGCAGCTCAATTATCATCGGTGTTCCGTGGAATCCAAATTTCTCTCGGAGCTTATTTTCAATATACCGCCGGTAGCTCCAGTGAAATGCCTGAACGTTATTTACGTGAATGAGGAACTTAGGAGGAGATGTATCAACCTGACTCATATACTTTATTTTACCAATTTTGGTTCCGACACTCGGCTGCACGTGCCCATAGAGAATATCGGGCAAATACCGATTAAGCTCAGCTGTTGAAACGCGTTTTTCTCTTTCAATACCAACTCCAAGTGCTGCTTCGATGATGTCAGCCACGCCTTTTCCAGTTTTGGCGCTAAAAAAGGACATAGACGCCCACGGGATAAAACTTAAATGTTTGTGCAAATAGTACCAATAATCCTTCTTAATTTGGTTCATATCCTTCCCCCACATATCCACTTCCTCCAGCTCTCGCTCGTCCGTTTCTTCTGTTTGGCGGGCTTTTTCATAGGCAAGATCAAACTTGTTGATACCCAGCAAGAGTCCTCGCCCCTCAGCCACAATGCGCTGCACGAGCGCCTTGTCTTGGTGGGTTATTCCTTCCAGGGCATCAATGAGCAGCACGCACACATCGGCATCCATAATCGCCTGCTGGGTCCGCACAATACTCCAATATTCAATACCACGCCCGATCTTTCCTGGGCGACGAATTCCAGCTGTATCCAGCAGCTCAATCCGCTTACCATCTGTTGTGGTCAGTATGTCCCGTATGGTATCACGTGTTGTTCCCGAAACCTCACTCACGAGGCTAATTTGTTTTCCTAGCAGTTTATTTACCAGCGTGCTTTTCCCCACATTTGGTCGGCCAACAATCGCCAACCGCAGGTCAACATCTGGCACATCAGCAACCGCAGTCTGATCTGGCAAGGCAGCCTCTAGCGCGTCTTGCAGCTCCCACGTGTGCACATAGTTTTTTCCGCTCACGGCCATTGGCACCCCGAGTCCAAAAGCGGCCATTTCATAGGCTCTAGTAGCATCTCCATCATCAATTTTATTGGCCGCTATCACAACTGGTTTTGGTTGTTTTCGCAGTAGCTCAACTACGCTGTGGTCATCTTGAGTTATTTCTGCCCGAGCGTCCAGAACTAGCAAAATCACATCAGCATTTTCTATCGCAATTTTTGCTTGCTCCTGCATACTTGTTTCCAGGTCATCACCTTTTTCATTGGTCAGGCCAGCGGTGTCGACCAGCCAAAAACTCTTTTTTTCACCGACAATTCTTTCGGCCACCATGTCGCGGGTTGTGCCTGGAATATCACTTATAATAGCCCGTCTTTTCCCAATTAAGGCATTGAAAAGCGTACTCTTGCCTACGTTTGGGCGCCCAATGATAGCGACACTCGGAAGTTCCATGCGGATGAGTTGTAACAGAGATCTGGCTATTATGCAATTATTTTGGTATAATAAACAAGATGTTGCAAAAAATAAAAAACAGAATTCCAGAAAGAAGTCCCATTCGTAAGGCATATCATAAGCTGATGGCACAGTTGGCGGCTACGCGTTATAGCTTTCCAGCAGGGCATTTACGAGTTATCGGAGTAACAGGCACATCTGGAAAATCAACCACGGTTGAGATTATCCGGCATATTTTGCAGTCAGCTGGGCAAATGACGGGGGCAATCAGTACTGTGCAAGTGCACATTGGCGATGAATCATTTGCACCACCGACATTGCGCACAACCCAAAAACCAAGTTATACACAACAGATTTTACACAAAATGGTAGAGGCAGGAGTAAAAAATTTGGTAATAGAAGTGAGCTCTCACGCGATTGATCAGCACCGTTTATGGGGTGTAAATATTGATACGGCTGTGCTGACAAATATTTTTGACAACGAGCATCTTGATTATCATGGCACATTTGAAGATTATGTGTCTACGAAGGGGCTACTATTTCAAGAATTGAACTCTGCAGCGAGAAAGCCCGGTATCGAGAAAATGACAATTTTGCCAGCAGATGATGCTCAGTTTGAGCGTTTCAATGCTTTTCCGTGTGATAAAAAGTGGACATTTGCCAAACGTAAAAATGCAGACATTAAAGCTGAAAATGTAGAATATAAAAAGAACACGGTTGAGTTTGACCTGCGCTTGCCCAATGCCCAAGTGCATATTTCAGCGCCAATAGTGGGAGCCCAGAATCTTGAAAACCTGCTGTGTGCAATTACGGTTGCGCTCAGCCATGGGGTTCCCGCAGAGGACCTGCCAGCTATAATTGCTTCATTTAAGGGAGTTCCTGGGCGACTGGAGCGAATTGATCAAGGGCAAGAATTTGAAACATTGGTTGATTTTACTTACAAACCATCAGCGCTGCAGAGCGTCCTCGGGATGCTTTCAAAGTTAAAAAAAGGAAAACTGATTGTTTTATGGGGGGGGGCATACGGCCGAACAAAAGAGAACTATGAGGCATGCGCACAGATAATCGATCAATTTGCAGATGAGTTCATCTTGACCACAGATGACCCAGGAAAGACAAACCCAAAACTGATTACGCAAATCGTAAAAGGAGCTGTTGCCAGAGTAGAGGGGGATGGGAGGTTTTGGGATATTCCAGATCGATATGAAGCTATACGATATGCCCTTATGACAGCTGAGAAAGGTGATACGGTGCTGATCGCCGGAAGAGGGCACGAGACGGTTCAAACTATTGGGTCGCAGGAAATAGAACTGGATGATCGAGAGGTCTGCCGAGAGGTGCTGGCACAAATGGGTTTTATGCAGTAAAGAGCCTGTAAAAGGATAGACAAAAAAGGCTTTTTTTGCTATAATAATCTGAATGGAAATTTTAGCTTTTTTGCAAAAAAATGATTGGGCGCTTTTGGGTGTTACCCTATTGCCAATTTTGGCATGGATTTTTTATTTTCAGTCAGTAAACAAAGAAAAAGGCAAGTACGTACTTTTGGCGTTTATAGCTGGCATGATGAGTGTTTTTGCGATTAAGCTCTACGAGCAATATTGGAATATGGGGCTTTTGTGGTTTAGCCATTCAAATCTGTTTACATATCTTTCACAACTCATTTCAGAGCCAAGTATTGCCCAGTTTTTGATATTCATTGCGATGAGTATTTTTGTGGCAGTCTCCTTCTTTATTTTGGTTGCAGTGCTTATGTTTATCTTGGAGGTTGGGAGCGGAGACAACACAATTTCTCTTTTCTGGAGGAAGGCAAAATGCATCCGGGACACTCCAACAGTCTTCATTTTCGCAGGTCTGTTTATGGGGTTTTTGGCTTGGGGGGCATGGATCGCACTGCCTTCTTTTGTATGGAAAGGACTGATGGTTGGTGCTCTTGAAGAATACGTAAAGCATTTATGTTTGCGTTTTGCAGATGAAGACAAGATTATTAATTTTGATGATGCGATTAGCTTCAGCATAATTGTGGCGCTTGGTTTTGCCTTCGTAGAAAACTATTTTTACTTCAAAGATCACCTCAATGACCCATATATGTTCCGCGGTATATTCATTCTTCGCTCAACACTGAGTGTCTTGGCACATGTTGGTTTCAGTGCACTCTTTGGTTATTTCTATGGGTTGGCGCATTTCAGTGATGAAATTTATAAAAATGAAGTACAAGAAGGCCGCCATAAGTTACTAGAAGGATTTCATCGAGTATGTCATATTAATGGAAAACGCGTGTTTCATCAGGAATTAATGCTAGAAGGAATGGCAATTGCAATGCTGCTGCATGCTGCTTTTAATAGCGCACTTGAAGGATATTCGATTCAGATGGCACTGCCAATTGTATTCATTATGTTCTTTATTGTTATGAACCTATTCCACAGGAAAGACCTGCACCACAGGCGCGGCCACATCTTGCGTTAAAAAATCCCCTTTCGGGGATTTTAGTTATTATTTTGATCGTTGGTTTCTTCTGCGTTTATCCATTTCTGGCACATAATCATATACGGCACGACCAACACGTTTGAAGAAATCATATTTTTGAAGGTTGAGTGAGATAGTTCCAATTCGGATGTCTCGTTTTGCAAGCACTCCATCAATAATATCTTTTCGTTTCATTGGGCCTCCATTTTCTTTTATTACCTGGATGATAACATCACAAACGGTTCCGGCCACCATGCCCCAATTTTTTAGTCCATACTCACCACGACCAACCAAAACAAATTCATCATGACGAATGAGCTCGTTATGTACTGCCTGGGGTGTGACTTTTTTTCGTGAAGGGAATTCTTTATGCACGCGTTCTATAATTGTTCGGAAATGGAGTGGCTTTTTATCTTTTTTTAGGACAATAGTAATTCGATCTCGGATTGATTTTGGATTAATCAGTCGGCAGTTTGCCAGGCCCCATTTTTCACCAATTGTTATAAATCGATTATCAATCTCAAGAAGAGAAGCAACGATTGATTTATCGCCTTTAACAGTAACCTCTTTCGCTACTTCTTCAGCGGTCATGACTTCATCACCTTGCTTTTTAAGGAGCTTTAAAATAACATCCGTTGTCTCACGAATACTTGAAAGGGGCGTGTCAGCCAGTCGCCAAAAGGGGCGTGTATTGATTGTTTTTTCATGCAACACAAATCTATTTGAAACACGCAAAGCAAGTTTTAATGAGTTCATATCAAAGTTCTTTGGCTCTCCTAGTTTTTTATACAGTGCATCAAAAAGTGAATCCTCAAGCATTACTCCACCATTCTCACCCAACACTTTTTCGGCAAGTCCATGAACGAGTTGCATATGCGGATCCATTGAAATCCGCGCCAATTTTTTGATCGCAACGGCCTCAATCTGGCGAACACGCTCTCGAGTAATCGAATAACTTTTTCCAATTTTATCAAGGGTCTCTTTTTTCTTTAGTCCCAATGAGAAGCGCCGCTTTATAATGTTTTGCTCTTTTTCAGTTAGAAGGCTCAAAAGCCGATCCATTAGTTCTGGAAAATTCACTTGCTTAACGCTGTTTGCAACTTCTGTCATAGTTATTTAAATTTTAGCAAATACACCTTTCCCCTCAGTACATTAACAATTTACAGTTCACGGCCGTGGTGTCAAATGTTTTTTTGCCATTTTTTATGTACAATACAACCATGCACGCACCAATTAAGATTCAAAGAGATATAAAAATTCTCTCTCAGATAAAGTCCCTGAAATGCATTTCTATTAGTGGGTCTTTTGTAACAGGGGATTTTAAAGATAGTTCTGATTATGATATTTTTTGTATTTGTGTGCCTGGGCGCATTTGGACAACTCGTTTTTTGGTACAGCTTTTTTTGATTTTGGCAGGAAAAATCGCCAGAGAGAAAAACCATGCAGGGAAGATTTGCCCAAATCACTTCATAACAACAGATGGATTGAGGCTGCAGCAACAAAATGAATATACTGCAAACCTATTCTCAAAAGCCTTTTCAGTATATGATCCAAATGGTATTTGGGGGCACTTTCAGGCAGCCAATAAAGAATGGATTAAGGCCTATGGATATAATTATTTAGATGAAAAAAGAGTTGATAGCGTGTTGATTCAAAACTCAAAAAAGGGATGTATCGGGGATTTATTTGAAAAAATGGTTGAGAAAATTCAGCGATGGAAGATTGCCCAAAACCCCCTCACAAGACTGCCAAAAGCGCAAATCATCCTAAGCGACAAAGAGCTGCGTTTTCACCCACGACCAAAATCTATTCCCACTCAATAGTGCCGGGGGGCTTCGTGGTAACATCCACTAGCACCGCGCCAATGCCTGGAAGGATTGCAAGAATGTTCTTGGCAACCTCTGTCAAAAATGATAATGGCAATTTTCCGACGCTGGCGCTCATGGCATCGATGCTATCAACCGGACGCAGAACAATAGTTTCCCCACCCCCAAATGAAAGAGGAACCAGTACAACTGGAAATTGCCAAATGCGGCTATAGTAGTTTTGGTCAAGTAATGCCTGTGTGACAATTGCATCTGCCTCCTGCAGCGTGTTGATTCTGCCAGGAGAAATATAGCCTTCGAGGCGACTGATGGTTGTAGTTTTTTTGCGTATTGCAAGTGGCACAAGACACCGGTTTATCTCACTGTTTTGGTTGATCAACTCGGTTGATTTCTCTTCATATTTTGACAGCTCCTGAGAGCTTTCCAGCAACATGGCTGGGCTTGCATAGGTTCGAAAATCACCCTGAACCCCAACAGACTGAATGGGGAGTTGTACCCAGTTTTCGTTCAGGTCCACCTCTACAGATGCTGGTTCGGCGCTGCACAAAATGCGTACTCCTAGGCCCGGCCCTGGAAACGGATGCCGCCAAATAAGTTCCTCTGGCAGCCCTAAAGACAGCCCCAACTCTCGCACTTCATCCTTATAAAGATCCGCAACAGGCTCAATTACCAACCCTTTTGCAATCATTTCTTCTATTTCTGGAATCCGATTATGATGTGTTTTAATCTTTGCAGCATGCTTTGTTGCACCTGTTTCGATTGTGTCTGGATAAATTGTTCCCTGTGCCAAAACCCAATTTTCGCCCAGTGGGTGATCGCTAAAGTATTCTTTCTGAACCTGTAAAAAGCTCTGCCCGATAATGTTTCGTTTTTCTTCTGGGTCCGTTTTTCCCTCTAGGTTTTTTAAAAATACATCATTTGCATCAATTACCGTCAGGTTTGCGCCGATAGCGATAAGTGACCTTTCAACCCAGTCTCGTTCGTTTTTCCGAAGGAGCCCCGTGTCAACAAAGACTCCACGGACTCTGTCTCCTCCTAAAATTTGGCTCAGAAGTGAAAAACACACGGTGCTGTCGACTCCGCCACTGACAAACAAAAACACATTTCGGTCGCCCACTTGTGCTTTGATTCGCTCAGCTTGGCTTGCCAAAAAGTGTTTCATAGACCAGCTTTTTTCGGCTTTTGTGATCTGCACAAAGTTGCTCAGCAACACGGCACCAAACTCGCTGTGGGTCACTTCTGGATGAAATTGAATGCCAAATCGCTGTTTGGCTTTGTCCCACACGGCTGCGTTAGCGCACTCTGGCGTTGCCCCAGTCGAGGTAAATCCAGCGGGCAGTTCGCTTACTTGGTCCCAGTGGCTCATCCAAAAAGTTGATTGCGCCGGTATGTTTGTAAAGAGCGGACAGGCTGTGTCAGTCATCACCTGTGCCGCGCCATACTCTCTTTTTTTGCCGGCGGTCACGGTGCCGCCCAGCGTGTGGCACAAGTACTGGTGTCCATAGCAAATTCCTAAAATCGGCTTGCCGCAGTTTAGGCTCTCCTCCGGCATTTGAGGGCTTCCGTCAGCTGTCACACTTTGGGGGCCGCCCGATAAAATAACTCCTTTAATATGACTCGCAGAGAGCGTCTCTTTTGTTGCCGCCTCTGGGCTGATTATCTCTGTCCAGACCCCAATGCGCCGAATGCGACTAGCAATGAGATGGGCGTATTGTCCTCCGAAATCAACAATGATAATAGTATCTCTCATGGCTTGACTATAGGTCTTTTTCAGTGGCTGTCACGCTGATTTTTGCATCAGTAAATGGCGACTTGTGTACGGTAATGGCAATCCCGGAAAGCTCTTTGATGCTGCTTAGTTCTTGTAAAATATCTCGCAGAATTGCCTCAACTAGGTCATATTCTTTTCCAGCAAAAGATTTCACAGTATTATAAATAGTACTGTAATCAACCACATCATTAATATTATCTGTTTGGCTGCCTTTTGTGGCATCTGCAGAAAAAAATATATCAACCAAAACGGTTTGAAGGGCGACTCTTTCGCTGTAAGGAACGCCAAGATGGAGTGGTAATTCGATATCTTGCAAATAGTATTTCATGGCTCTATACTACTACTAATGAACCAATCTGTAAACTTCTTGGGGCGCACTCTTTCAGGCCCAATCATAACGGCTCCGTGCCCAGCGGCTTGGAGTGCAAATGATTTGATAGAACTGATGCAGTCTGGCGCGGGAGCGGTCACGACAAAATCTGTCACAAAAGACCATCGAAAAGGCAACGCAGAGCCTCGAGAGTATTATTGGAACGAGTCAAGCATTAACGCCGTTGGCCTGGCGAATGACGGAATTGCGGCACACGTAGAGTACATAAAAACAGCGGTGGCAGCTGTGCCCAATGTGCCAGTTATTATCAGCATTGCGGGGTTTGGCACAGAGGAGTATGTTGATTGCGTAGTGGCGGCGAGCCAGTCACCAGAGATATTTGCAATAGAGTTAAATTTGAGCTGCCCAAACACAGAGCATAACATTATTGCAGATGACCCGAAACTAGTTGGGGCGGTCTTGTCAGCGGTCTGCAAACATAACCAGAAACCACTTGGGATAAAGGTAAATCCGACTAATAGCCAGCAGCTAGCAGATGCGATTGTGGCAGTGGCAGATAGTCACGGAGTTGATTTTATTACTTGCACAAACACCGTTGGAGGGGCATATTTGGCGCAAGCTGACGGAGCCCCTGTGCTAGCAGCAAATGGCGGTTTCGGGGGTTTGGCTGGGGCATCGATTTCAGCCATCTCAATCGGCACACTTGTGCGATATAAATCGGCCATAGAACGCCAAAAAAGTGATATAGAAATCATTTCTGTTGGAGGTGTCACAACTGGCGCAGAGGCACAAAAACGTCTTCATTTGGGGGCGTCTGTTGTCGGGATTGCAACACCGATAATGATACATGGGGCAGTTGTGGTTGGCCAGATAAATGCTGAAATGAATGTGAAGGGGTAGCCTTTTCAGGCTGGTAATGTGTGCATTATAATAAGCTGATGCGTAGATTTATTCAGTTTTTATATTCAGAGTGGAAGATGCTTTTGGTGGCAGCGCTTGGTGTGCTGATAAGCATGTGGGCAGCAAGCTCTACTAATACAAGTCTTCAGGGAAATGTCTTTTTAGCAACAGATTTTGACAGGCCAGTTTATTCCTTTGGGGCAGATGGAACCCATGCGCAGATAGAAAACCCGCCAGTTTGCAGTGAAACAGGTCAATCTTGGAGTATTAAAAAATCAGCCATGCGGACCTTTGGAAAGGGAAAGGCAATGCAAGAGAATTTTTACAAAATAGAAGAAAGAGCTGATTTCTTTGCAGTAACACGGCTGCTCTGTCGCTAGGCATTTGACCCAGACATGCTGCTTCCGTATCATGAGCGCATGAGAAAAATTCTTCGACTGTTAATCGCTTTGGCAATTCTGTGCATTTCAGCTTTGCTGCTCTTTTTTGTATGGCAGCAAATGAATGGATCTACTGATGCTCCAACGGTTCTTAGAACGGAACGAGCAAACACGGATATGGACATGGCAGATGCAATGGAGGAGTCTATAGAATATCAGGCAGCAGAGTCCGTTGGTCGGGCAAAAACAGTGGCAAGCTCAGTTGTGCCAGATGAGGCTATAGATGGCGCAATAGATGACCGATATGTGGTCAAAAGTGCTTCGCTTGAGCTTGAGGTTGGTGATGCAGAGGAAACACTTGCCAGTGTCGAGTTTGAAGTGGGTCGACTGGAGGGATTTATTTCAAATGTGCGGAGTTATAATGCAGGCGAAAATCGACTCGGGTACCGGCTGGTGGTGCAGGTGCCAGAGGTTGAAATGGAGAATTTGACACTCACACTTTTAGATATGGGAGAAAAGCTGTCCTATAGTTTTTCGCAGCAAGATGTCACAGCGAGCGTTACCGATCGTGACTTTGAAATACAACGGCTGACAGCGCTGCGAGCGACTTACCTTAACATGCTTGCTTCGTTTGAACAAAAGCCAGAAACGGACTTGCAGCAGATTTTTCAGGTAAACCAAGAGATTAGCAAAGTAGATAGCCAGCTTGCGCGCATGCAGCAACAGCAGCGAAAAGAGCTGGCACGAGTCGAGTTTGCCACGCTCAACTTGCACCTGCGGCCAGTTGATCAGGCTATCCGTGTGCAGGGCAGCGACTGGTCATTTCGAAAAAGCCTTATAAACGCACAACAGCGCATGGTGCGAAACTTTCATGTTGCGGTTGATAAAATCTTGAGCCTACTTTCATCCCTTCCGCAGTGGGGTCCTGTGGTTGTTATCGGTATCATTATGATTATTATTTTGCGTCGAGTTTTTCGAAATTTGATGAATGACGAAGTTTCAGAATGAGCCATCTTTTACGCCAGGCAGAGGCTGAAAAGTTGACTAATCGTTTGCTCCTGAGTGGAGAAGATTGTTGGGATTTAGCCGAATCTATTGCCACTGCAGTGCAAGGATCCAACTGGGTACACGACGGCGATGTGCTTGTTATTACAGATGATGGCACGACCATTAAAGTAGGTGAGGATGAGGGAGATCTGAGGACGATGCGTGGGTTGACCCAGTGGGCTCACAGAACCCCACGGGCTGGTGCTTGGCGAGTTGTTATGATTGAAAATGTGGAACGGATGACGCTAAATGCCAGCAACGCGTTTCTAAAGCTGCTCGAAGAACCGCCGACACGAACGCGGTTTATTTTAACTACAAAAAATCACCACCAACTGCTTGCAACTATCCTTAGTAGAGTTGATATTCACTGCATTCCAACTGATATAAGAACAGGGTCAGATAGCCTTGTTTTGCAGTTTTTAAATGGCAATTTGGCAGATCGACTGGCACTGGTTCACTCACTTGATGCTGAGATAAAAAAAGCAAAAACGACTGGAAAGTGGAAGGAATATATGCTGGACTTGCTTTTGGGGGCCAGAATGCATGCGCCAGAGCAGCTACCGCGCATTTGGCAGTCGTTTCGGCGGTTGCAGCAAAATGCCAATCCGCGGTTTGTAATGGAGCATTTATCACTCGACTTGGGCTGATATTTGTTTTACAATCCGCGTGATGAAAAAAAATCTTTCCCCGCTAGACGGTCGATATGCTGCAAAGGTATCAGCAATATCCCCCATTTTTTCCGAGTTTGGACTCATGCGGTACCGAACAATTGTTGAAAGTCGGTGGCTTCAGTTTTTATCAAAGAAGGGAATAGCACCAGCACTTTCGGCTGAAACAATAGAGAAATTGACGAAGTTGGAAGCACATTTTTCAGAAGAGCACTATCTACAGATTAAAGAAATTGAGGCGAAAACAAACCATGATGTGAAGGCCGTAGAGTACTTTTTACAATCAATTGTATCAGCAGAACACCATAGCTGGATTCACTTTGCGTGCACCTCAGAGGATATTAATAACACGGCTTATGGCTTGATGCTGAAAGACGGTCGAGCGCATATTTTGGGTGAGATGAAAAGGCTGATTGAAGACCTTTCGACAAAGGCAAAAGACTGGAAAGCTGAGCCGCTTTTGTCGCTGACACATGGGCAAAGCGCAACTCCGACCACGCTTGGAAAAGAAGTGGCGGTCTTTGTGCATCGACTGAAAAGCACGCATAGGTTCATCGAGCAAGTGCCAGTTACAGCGAAGATAAATGGGGCAACGGGCACGTTTAGTGCGCACGTGGTAGCTGTGCCAAATGCTGATTGGGCGGCGCTGAGTCAGCAGTTTATCACGACTGAGCTGGGACTTGTGCATAACCCGCTAACAGCGCAAATTGAGCCACACGACCATGCAGCCCGCATTCTTTATGGGCTCTCAGAATTCTCAACTATTATGGTCGATTTGTGCCGAGACATGTGGGGATATATCAGCCGCGGAGTCATGGGACAAAAGGCCGTGGCGGGCGAAGTTGGGTCAAGCACGATGCCGCACAAGGTTAACCCAATTGACTTTGAAAATGCAGAAGGGAATTGTAAATTAGCACGTGGAATTGCGCTAACGCTTGCGACAGAGCTGCCGGCAAGTCGATTCCAAAGAGACCTGACAGACAGCACGCTCCAGCGCAATTTTGGGCTCGTTTTTGGGCACATGATCTTAGCGCTAAAGGCGCTTGAGAAGGGGCTTTCAAAGATTTCTCCAAACACAGAAAAGCTTATAATTGAGCTGCAAAATGCGCCAGAGGTTCTGACCGAGGCGGTTCAAACGGTTTTGCGTGCAGAGGGTGCGGCAGATGCCTATGAGCAGCTGAAGCAATTTAGTCGCGGAAAAGCGCTGACGCTAAGTGAAATCAGAGCATTTATAGACCAATCAAGTTTGTCTGATGCAGCTAAAACAAGACTCAATGGGCTGACGCCAAGTACGTATATTGGCCTGGCAGAGCATCTTGTCACTGACCACATATGATATTAATTGCGGTCGGTTCAAGCATCGGCAGTGCTCAAAACCACTTTGCTGCAGCTGAGGAGTTTTTACAAAAACAAGGCATCATGGTTGTACAAAAATCAGATAATTTCATGTTTCCACCATGGGGCGGGATTGCCAAAAATGAATTTACAAATGCAGTCTGGCAGTTAAAAACAGACAAGAGTCCAGATGCGCTTTTGGCTCAACTGCAAGCAGCGGAAGACGCCTCTGGCCGAGACAGATCAACCAGATGGGGAGATAGGACTTTGGATTTAGATATTTTGATTTATAATGATGAGAAAATAGAAACAGCTGATTTGAAATTGCCGCACCCAGGCATGTTAAAGCGGGACTTTGTGTTGATTCCGCTCTTAGATTTATTGCAAAAATTAGCGTAGGAAGGACTACAAATAGGCATTGATTTGTGCCTCATTTTATGAATAATGAATATATGAATATCCCCACATCAGCACTTTTGGGGCGCGTTTGCGGAATAGAACGAGAGACACTGCGTGTTTTGAAAACGGGTAAACTAGCTCAAAGTGCTGCACCAAAGGCTTGGGGAGATAAGTTGCACCATCCAGAAATCACTACAGATTTTGCAGAGCAGCAACCAGAATTCATCACTCCACCACTGGGATCAATTGCTGAGGTGGTAGACTACCAAACGCATTTGCAGGCATGGGCAGTACAAAATATGAACCCGAATGAGATTTTCTGGAGCGAAAGCATGCCGCCAGTTTTGACAGATGATGAAATAAAAATTGCTCAGTTTGGAGCAGGAGGAGAAGAGAAAGAGCTGTATAGAAAAGGGCTTTCATTGCGCTATGGAAAAGGAATTCAGGCTATCTGCGGGGTGCATTTTAGTTTCTCTGTTGGAG
>JAHDDZ010000076.1 GCA_020629095.1 Candidatus Altimarinota bacterium
GCCGAGCGAAGAGGAAATCGCGGCAGAGCTTGGTTTTGACATGAAGAAGGTGGCGTATATTCAAAAGATTAGTCAGGACATCGTAAGCCTGGAAGCCCCTGTGGGAACGGAAGAAGACAGCAAGCTGAGTGACTTTATTGAGGATGAAAGCACGCTGAGCCCGTTTGACGCGGCGCATCGAAATATCATTAAAGAGAATATTCAGGGTATGCTGCAATACCTCAGCGCTCGTGAGCAAAAAATCGTCGAAATGCGGTTTGGGCTCGAGGATGGAATACCCCACACGCTGGAGGAAGTTGGCCGCGAGTTTGGCGTTACCCGAGAGCGGATTCGGCAGATTGAGGGCAAGGTGCTGGAGAAAATGCGTGAGCACCCGATGAGTAAAAAAATTGAGGAATAGGGGTATTTACAGATTGCTGCGGAGGACTATAATCCGGGGCGTGAAAGTACTTTTGATCGGAAACGGCGGGCGCGAACACGCTATGGCACGGGCACTGAAGCGCAACTCAGAAACCACTTTGTGGTGCTTTGGAGACGCTATAAACCCGATGCTAGAGCCACTCTGCGAAACCTATAAAACAGGCAGCTTGATGGACTTTACGGCTGTGGTTGAGTATGCCAAACAAGTGGCGCCAGACGTGGTGGTGATTGGTCCCGACGACCCCATCGGGAAAGGTCTGACAGACAAGCTTCAGGCCGCTGACTTTGCGGTTTTTGCGCCCATGGCAGCGTGTGCCCAGCTAGAGTCGAGCAAGGCGTTTACGCGCCAGTTGCTCAATGAAAATGGTCTTATGCGGTATAATCCAGGATATGCCGTGATCACCGATACAAATGAGCTGCAACCGTTCTATGACACGTAGCAAGAGGGTCGTGAAAGCAGATGGGCTTAGGGGCGGCAAGGGGGTCATTGTTGAGGGGGATCATTTTGTGGGTTCAAAACAGGCGAAAGCCTTTGCAGCAGAGGCTATAGAAAAATTTGGGCGAGCCGTGCTGGAGGAGAAATTGGTCGGTGTGGAGTTCAGCCTGATGAGCATAAGTGACGGAAAAACCGTGCTGCACACGGTGCCGGTACAAGACCACAAGCGGGCGTATAATGGCGATGAGGGCCCCAATACAGGCGGCATGGGCACAATCAGTGGGGCTGAGGGGATGCTCCCCTTTTTGACCCCAGAGATTGTCGCTGAGGCTGAACAGCTGAATACAAATGTGATTTCGGTGATAAAAGAAACAACCGGCCAGCCATATATTGGGGTGCTTTTTGGAGGTTTTATGCGTACTGCAAGCGGTTTAAAGCTTATAGAGTATAATTGTAGATTTGGTGACCCAGAGAGTTTAAATGTGCTCACGCTACTACAAACTGATTTTAGCACCGTCGTCGAAAAGGCAGTGACAGAGCGGCTGCATGAGCTTGGAAAGCTTGATTTTGACCCGCGTGCAAGCGTGTGTCACTACCTCTGCCCAGAGGGGTATCCGACCAATAGTGTGAAAAATGTGCCAATTACCGCACCGACAGAAACCGAGTCTGAGAGCGGCGTGGCATATTTTGCCAGTGTGGCAAAAATGGGCAGTGAGCTCCACCTAAAGGGCAGCCGCGCGGTCGGTTGCGTGGGGCTGGGCGACACCATGACAGTGGCATATGCAGAGGCGGTGCAGCTGAAAAACCAGTTTGGGGGGCAGCTATTTTCGCGCTCTGACATTGGCACAAAAGCCCTGACAGACAGCCGCACGGAGTATATGAACCACTTGCTCGATGGGTAATATTGACCGCCAGTTGCTCATCGCCATCGGCGGCTTGACCCTGTTTGGACTGGTTATGATGAGCTCGATTAGTATCGCTGAGAGCTATAATGTAACCGCTGGAACGCAGAATGATTTCTACTTTTGGCGGCATTTTCTCTACATCATCATCGGCATTGTGGGGCTTTTTGTCGGACTTAAAATCCCCTACTCGACGATCCGTAAGTGGAGTTTGCTGGGGTATTTGGTCGGGGTTGGATTGCTGATATATGTGCTCGTCGCTGGGCAAAACTTCGACACGGCAGCCCAGTCATGGATCTATGTTGCGGGGTTTTCATTGCAGCCGGTAGAGATCGCAAAGCTCATGAGTATCATCTTTTTGAGTGCGCTGTGGTCGAGTGGTAAACTGAAACCCGAAACGATCGAGGGGGGCTTTGTGCCGTTTTTGTTTGTGCTGGGGGTGCCCGCGGT
>JAHDDZ010000019.1 GCA_020629095.1 Candidatus Altimarinota bacterium
CAGTTTTGACAGATGATGAAATAAAAATTGCTCAGAGCAGGAGGAGAAGAGAAAGAGCTGTAAAGGGCTTTCATTGCGCAATGGAAAAGGAATTCAGGCTATCTGCGGGGTGCATTTTAGTTTCTCTGTTGGAGGTTCTTTTTGGAGTTGGCGAAAAGGCGTTTCAGCCGAGACTCGAGGAGAAGCCTATATGGGTGCTGCCCGGCATTTTATGCGTTGGCGGTGGTTGTTGGTATTAGCATTTGGAGCATCTCCGGTTGACTGGAATAACCCAGAAGCGTCAAGCGGAATTTCTCTGCGGATGAGCCCACGGGGGTATAGTAATACGGCACGAAGGAAGTTTATGGTTTCGTGGAACAGCTTGGAAAAGTATGTGGAGGCGCTCGAAAAAGGTTCGACTACGCCAGCCCCAGAGTGGGAGGCGCTTGGGCTTTTTGATGCAGATGGACAACAGCACCAGATGAATGGAAATGAGCTGCAAATACCGGCAGAGTACTATAGCCCAATACGGATTAAGCCAAAGGCGGGCGATTTTATTAAGCAGTTAAAAAAGGAGGAAGTGAGCCATATTGAAGTTCGAGCGATCGATGTGAGTCCAACACACCCAAATGGGATTAATCCATTTGCACTTGCATTTTCAGAGCTGCTCATATTAAGCGGACTTGGGGAAAAACAAGAGCTACTTACATCAGAGTGCAGAGCTATGGCAAACCAGCTGCAAAACGCAGCAGCAACGGGGAAATTGCATTTGATTGAGGAGCAAAAATACAAAGGGATAGAATTTTTGAATTCTCTAAAGCCACTCGCAGAGTCTCTTGGAGGCATATATGAAGAGGCTCTCTTGCTTGTTATAGAGCGGATTAGCGGGGAGGCTCTCTTGCCAGCGCACAGCCTTAAAGTTGGCTTTGCAGATGCGCTTTTGCGAAGCCAGAAAAATACGGAGTTACTACGAAAGGTGAAGGTGCCAGAAATGCAGATGAAGGCATTTGCAGAAAAAGCAAAAAAATCACTTGAAGAAAAGCAAAAATTAGGCTAGATTTATATATGATGAAACAAGTACGCCAGCTTTTATTCCTTTCGCTTCTGGCGTTTCCCGTTGCCTTGCAGGCACAAGCTGAGGCAGAGCAGCCCACAGAAATACCACCTGGGGCAATCGCATCAGAGGTGCTTTTGATAATAAATCAACAAGAAATTACACTCCCCCTAACAAAAGAATCAGGATTGCTGAAAGTTATTCCGCGTCAATATTGGGTGCTTGGGCAACAGGAAATTCCTTTGGAAACAGACCAGGTAACGACAGATGCGATGGTTGGCAGAGTTGTGACAGCATGGGAGCCAGTGATTGACCCGGTGGCAGTTCGTACATATTTATCGCAGCAAGGCGTGCACCTATCAGGTGGAGAGAAGTCTGCGGTAACTATTACAGAACAATCAGATGGGGCAATTGAGTTTGATGGTTTTCCATCTCAGCATCTGGAGGTTGATATGACCGGCCTTGCCCAGTTGCTGCAGCAAACAGCTGGTTACGCAGAACCCGTTGTACGGATTGATGCGCCGGTTGTGTACTCTGATGTAGCGGTTACAGATGGACTGAAAGAACGTGGAATCGTAGAGGTTTTAGGCATTGGGCACAGTGATTTTGTTGGGTCAACGCCTACGCGAATTCAAAATATAAAAGCTGCAGCTGAGCGGATGCAGGGCACAATTATAGAAAAAGGAGAGAGTTTTTCGTTTAATACTGTCTTGGACGATGTATCAGAAGAATACGGTTTTGTAGAGGAAAAAGTAATTAACGGTGGGCGAATTCGGTATGAGATGGGAGGGGGCATTTGCCAGGTGAGTACGACGGTGTACCGCGCGGCGCTTGACGCCGCAGTTGAAATTAGAAATAGGCGTTCGCATACATGGGTTGTTCCATACTATGGTCAGCCAGGGCTTGATGCCACAATTTACTTAGGGTCTCAAGATTTAGAATTTTATAATGACACGCCAGGGGACGTCCTGATGCAATACCACATAGATGGTACTGAGTTGCGGTTTATCCTCTATGGAACAGCGGATGGAAGATCAACTAAATTGGAAGGACCAATTATTTCAAATAACCGTAAGATTCCATCTCCGATATATGAGTTTAGCTCAACGGTGGCACCAGGTGGAGAAGTTTGGAAAGAGGGGGGCATTAAGGGATTTGATGCTGTATGGAATTATACAATTATTCGTCCAGATGGTACTGAAGAGGCAGAAGAAATTATTAGTAAATATTCAGCAAAAGCGCCTCTTGTTTTATATGGACCTAAGGTAAAAAAGGTCGCCCCTGAACCAACTCCGGAAGTGGCACCAGCCACGGTGCCTACGAAACCTGTGCAAGTTCAGCCAGTTGCAGCACCTATTGCCTATCCGGGAGCATACTGTAGCGCCGGAGGTTGCTAGACTTTTGTTTGCTTAACCCACTCAGAAACAGCATCTTTCCAGTGTGGAAGTTGTGGCATTTTTATGTTTGCAAGGGCGCTCCAGCCCGGCCGAGCCGCTGACTGGCTGAGTATTCTACTACTACAAGAAGCCACAGGAATGTTCTTTTTAGCGCAACCCAAAAGCCATTCAGCCACTTGTTTCCAGTTTGGAGCCTCGCCGCTACTGACGCCATGATAGATTCCTTGCGCGGCACTTGATAGCACAAAATTGCGCACTATCCATTCGGATAAATCAGCCGCTCGAGTCGGGAAAGTCCACTGATCCTCAACCACTTTTAGCTCATTTTTCTTTTCTGCAGCAGCTAAAATACTCGCACAAAAGTGCCCACTTTCGCCTCCAAAAAGTCCGCTTGTGCGGATAATCCATGCGTTTTGATTTGCAGCTGAAATCAATTTTTCAGCAGATTCTTTGCTTTTTGCATAAACGCCTTTTGCATTTGTCGATGCATCTTCGCCTATCAGCTGACCAAGCGGGGCATTATGAAATACATAATCTGTACTGATCTGAATAAGCGGGATACCACTTACTAGGAGGTTTTTAACACCTTCTGTATTTATCTTTTGGCAGATAAATGCATCGTTTTCAGCAGTATCTACCTCAGTGTACGCTGCACAATTAAGGATCAGGGTGGGTTGATTTGCCTCTATATATTTTTGTATTTGAGGCGCATTTGTTATATCAAAGTGAGCCCGAGCAGGTGCCAAGAAGTTAATCTCATGTGCCAGAAAACTCTGTCGTAAAGCAGTTCCAAGAATCCCTGATCCACCCGTTAGAAGGATTTTCATGGCCGTCGCCGGTCTGTAAAGTGTACCATGCCCCCTAAAACAAATAGCAAAACTGCCATCGGCCATGCCCCATTTATGCTTGTTCCCATCATACTAATTCCCATTTGATCACCAATAAAAAACCCAAGACCAGCTCCAATAAGGGCTGTCACAGAGCTGAAATCTTTTCGTTGGATGCGCTGCCACGTGAGCCACCCAAGGAGAAGCCCAAGTACAAGAAGTGTTATTTTAAGTGCCATTCTGAATAGAGATTACCAACCGCCTTTAAAGCTTCCGCTGCCGCCAAAACCCCCGCCAGAGAAAACCGAAACCGACCCAAAGCTGCCGCCCCACCCCCCACTGCTGCGCCTGCTTGAAGGCCTCCCCCAGTTAGATGATCGCTGGCGGGATCTGTTTTGATATCGGCTATTATTCATTTCTAGCTCTATTTCGCGCAGTATTTCCCCCAGCATACCGCCACCAGAGTAAGTTTGCATTTTGTTTCTGTAAACAGGCTGAATTCGCTGAAGACTACTTAGGGCACTTTGCAGCTCTTGGTGCTTTTCTGTAAAAAAAGAAATAGGATCCCAAACGGGAATCTCGAGCGTACCAAGCCAAGCTAAAAAGCTTCGCAGAGAGTATGTTTTTTCAATGTGGTATGCATGCAGCTTTTGAAGAGATTTTTGTACTCGTTTTGCCATGTGTGGCTGCTGACGAGCATATTTCAGATGCGACTGGTGAAGTTTTTCTAGTTGCTCGTAGTCAGCAGAAAAGCTTTCTAGTAGAGCAATAACGGTTTCCATATATTCTATTTTCTTCTCCCAGTCCATCGCAGCTTCGCGTCTGTCATCTAGGTTGATATGATAAACGGATCGCAACCGCTGATATTTCCCGATTATTTCTGCGTTATTTTTTAGCGCAGAAACAGCTGCGATTAGCTCTTTTTCTCTGCGCTCGATGGGTAATTGATTCATAGGTCAAGGGTTTTATGAATCGCATCTAGTTCCCGTTCTAGCTTGTCTTTTTCAGCCATTAGGGAGCTTACTTTGTTTAATGCGCTGGCTGGATCATTAACAAAAGAAGTTAGTTCATTCTCTATTTTTTCGCTTAAATCAGCAAATTTTCGTGCCTCCGTATATGTTTTTTCACTCTGCTCAAACCAGTGCTCTAGCTCGGTTTGCATTGTTCCAAGCAGCCCAAAGTATTCACTTTGCACCTCTTTTCCCATTTGAGATGAGGGCTGCATGGTTTCCAGATCGGCTGTAAAGAGTGGTAAAAGATCATTATAAAACCGCTCAGCAGTATTTGTATGAATGTGCTTTCGCCACTTTTGAATAGCTCGCAAACCTGCATAAATACCCAGTAAGATAGCCCCAAAAATGAGAGACAAAATCCAAGTTCTTCGCGTCACCTCCCCCTTCACAGCTTCACGGGTCACTTCTTTTTGGGTCACATTTTCTTGCGCGGCAGCTATTGATTGGGGCACTTGTTTTGCCACCGCGTCTATGAAATTAGAAACCCCCTCGGCGTAGTCTCCTGCTGCAAAATTTGGATAGAGATTTTCTTCAGACAAATCCTCCGCAATTACATTTGACCACAGATCAGACCGCTCCCAGGCAGCGACAGATTGAATCGAAAGAGATCGATTTTTGATGTCAGCCACGAGTAATAGACCATTTGGCGTGTAGTTTTTTTCAGATAATTCTGCAATAAATTGCTCAAATGTGCGTGTAAAATCTGTCGCATCATCTACTAAAACAACCCCAATTTCATTTCCAGTTCTCGCAGTATACGCCGTTATTTTCTGTTCAATGGCGGCGTCTTCGGCATCAGTGATTATATCTCCGCCAACTTCGTGAACTGCGCCACTTGTGTAGGTTGGAATGCCTTGCCCATAGGCTGTAATAGGGAATAAAAGCAGGAGAAGGAATTTATGCATTAATCCAGTTGATAATTTCTTGGGGGCTTGGAATTATCCCTTTGTAGCTGAGGATAATCACGATTGCCGTATAGAGAATTGACCATATCATAGCGCTGCGCAGGTTGGTTTTTTGAGGGGCAAAACCATATTGCATTAGTAAAAAACCGACTATGTTGGTTATCATGTACATTATACCTAGCAGCATTGCGAAGCCCCCCCCCTCGCTGACAAAACCTGTAAAGGGATATGCCATGGCATATGCGAGTGGAAAGTTTATCAGCGCGTCATTCCAAAAAGAAACAGGGGAGAGAATATATCCAACCCCAAAAAGAAAGCTGCGCCATGCATATTGCAGTCCTTTTTTATGCATTTTTTTGCTGGGTTAATACATCCTCCAGCCGTGCTAAATTTGCTGCGTTTTGCTCCATAGCCGTGTCCTCCCAGGCAGTTTTTGCTTTGGTTAGTTGCTCAGTTGCAAGTGCAATTCGCCCAAGCATTTCGGGGTCTTCGGAGTAGGTTTTTTCTGCCGCCTTCGACTGCTCTAGCCGCTCACTCAAATCAGTAGTAATTTCACTCTGCCAGCGGTTTAATCGTCGATAGACATTTCGCAAAACAACCAGCTTGGCTCGTCCGCTCAGTTTTGTGGCTAATTGCAATCGGGTGCTATATGCCTCGGCTTTGGCATATAGCACCATGTCATCTATCAGCATTTCTGGGCTCCAGCTCATGCTGGTTGTCCAGCGGTTACAACGTCTTTCATTGCCTGCTCTTTTTCTTCTATTATCTGCTGGTTTTCAGCGATTAGTTTTTCTTCATCCCATGCATCGCTTTTCAGCAGCTCACTCATTGCTTTTCCAGCTTCTGCGTCACGAGCAAGCGCCTTGTTGCGCATATCTGTCAGCCGCTCATAGGTTTCATTATAGGTCGGCAAGAATGCATCAACCTCGCCATTGAGTCGATCAATTTCCGCCCGATACACATCATAATCTGCTTGGATTTCTCCCAGTTTTCCCTCCAGCCCCTTCAAAATTTCGAGCTGCTCGCTTTTCTTTGCAATCTCTGTGCTGCGCAGTTCGTCTGCCAGTTTTTCATTTTGGCTGTCTAGGCTTTCTATTCCCGTTTCGATGCTGTCTGCAATGCGATAACTGGTCGCAATTTGGTTGCTGATTAGGTTTTCAAAGACCAACGTGCCCAGGTTCATAGTGAATTTCATCTGCACTTTGTCGAGGTGAAACTTCGCTTTCACGATTCGGTTTAGCCCCATTATCACACGAAGAACACTTACAGCACTCACTTGCTTCATGGTCTGGACTGCGACATGGTACTCTTTTAAGAATTGCTTTGCGTCGTCACCCAAATCACTTGCCGCTGGAGTTTCTAGGTATTGCTCAAGAAAACGGCTCAGGTACTCAAGCCGCACAACATCCTCAGTCACAGCTGGCAAATAGCTCCGCACCATTTCCACGATGTTTTGGATGTTCCCTTTTTCACCCTGCAAGATGTTTTCGATCGTACTCACTTTGCCTTTCAGGCTCCGCATTCCATAGACAAATACCTGGCGCTGGCTTTTGAACCCATGCTGAAATGCATGCAAAATGCGCCCAAAAAACTTTGCAGTTGCATTCATTGCGCCCGTTGCGTCCAGCACAGTCGTGATCTCATGAATCTCCTCCATCGCATCATTCAGCGCACCGTGCACATCCCCACTACTAGTGCTTTCCCCTGCTTTTTCCAGCAAGATATTCAGCCGTTCACGGATTAAATCATATTGTAAAAACCCAGCAAACTTGGCGTTCAGCTCATCAACAAGATTAAAGTTGGCGGTGCTTAGTTGCTCTTCGAGCATCATGCGCACTTTGCTGGCAGCTGCGTGGCTGGCTTCGATTCCCTTTGCTTCGACTTCATTGAGCAGGGCAGTTGTGTCTACTGCTGCAATAGCAGCTTGCACTTCGGCGGTAGTTGTTGCGGTTGTCATACCTAAAATGGATTACTTTCGTATCCATTATACGCCGCAAAATACCGTGCGCAACTGCGGTTTTTTCTAGGCTAAAAAACTCATAATGACACCAGCAACAAGCGGCACAATCAGATTATCATCTACCCATATTTTGCCTATTTTAAGCGGAACAGTCTCAGCCACGAGTGCTATAAAAGCCGCACTGAAAGCGGCGAAAGCAGGCCCAAAAAAGCAGGCAGCAATGCCCCCAGTTAGGGTGCCAATCAGCACTCCAACCCAGTTTTTGCGAGGGTTCCATGGCATTTGAAGTGGGCCTTTCTTATCAATGATTTTATAGCTAATGAGGTGGTTAAGGCTGTCTCCTAGTGCCAAAATAAGGAGTGCGGCGTAAGCAATATTTGTTGGAAAAAACCAGATGGTAACCGCTACCCCGAGCACAAACCATAAGGCCCCAAGACCTGGAATTTCGCTTTTGTCGGGCCGGTCAAATTGGGTGAGTAATTGGCTAACTATGGGGAGTTTTCTTGTTTGGGCAATAAGGCTAATGACAAAGCCAATCAGGAGTAGGGCGATTAGCCACCGCCAGCGTAAAATGCCAATCCAGTGAAAAAAGACAACAGCAAAGCCGGCCATCATATGCACCAGCTGCCGTCGAAACTCAAGACTAGAAAACCAAACAAACCGAAACCAGGCGCGCAGATTTGGCTCTAAAATCATAAGGCCAATGCCCCCGCCAACAGCCCACCCAGCCATGACATCTGATGGAAAATGAGCCAGTTCATAGACTCGGCCAACGCCGACAATGAGGGAAAAAATTAATGCAAAAATGCCATATCGCCAATTTCGAATCCACAAAACCCCCACGGCGCACATGCTGAGTGCCGCGTGTGCAGAAGGAAAACTGGGACTTGATTTGCCAGCGACGGAGTCTGGTGGCACAAGTGGCGGCAGGTTCCAAAGGGAATAGGGCCGAGCGGTTTCAAAAAGCGCCTTTGCGACAAAAGCCGTAACGAATGTTAAAAAGAGGACAATGAGTCCTTTCATCGCCCAGCTTTGATGCTCTTCGCCACGGGCAAAATCAACTATGAACCAGATCAGTAAACCAATTAAATAAACCCAAATGGCGCCCTCGGTTGCCCCCACAAAAAGCCAGTCGAGCCATGGCTTTTGTACTTGCTGGTGCAGCTCGGGTGACCAGAGTAAGTCAAGTGCAAGCCCGCCAACGAGCATAAAAATGCTTACTAAAATCAGCTGAATGCCATGTTTTACCAAGGCTTCTTGATTGATTTTTGGGGCAGATAAATATATACTATGCAGGATTATTACCGCGTTATGATAGACACATCGTCCGCTACCGTCCAGAAGCTTTTAACTCGCGGGGTGTCTGACTGCATTGTGCAAAAGGATTTGGAGGAAAAGCTGAAAAGCGGAAAGCCCCTACGGGTCAAGCTAGGGATTGACCCTACAAAGCCCGATTTGCACCTGGGGCACGCGGTTCCGCTGCGTAAGCTGCGTCAGTTTCAAGAGGCGGGCCACACGGTCATTTTACTGTTTGGGGGGTTCACGGCAACGATTGGCGACCCAACCGGTAAAAATGAAGCAAGACCGCCGCTGACGCTCGACGAGGTGGAAGCCAATGCAGCCGAGTATTTGCGCCAAGCTGGTAAAATTTTGGACTTGGAAAATAATATTGAAATTAGAAACAACCGCGAGTGGTTGGCAGAAATGAACCCGACCGATTTTATTCGGCTGATGGGGCAGTTTACCGTCAGCCAAATGCTGGAGCGAGACATGTTTGTGGAGCGGCAAAAAGCTGCGCAGCCCATCTTTTGCCATGAGATTCTCTACCCAATGCTACAAGGATATGATAGCGTGGCGCTGAAAGCCGACGTGGAGATAGGGGGAACGGATCAACTGTTTAACGTGCTGGCGGGGCGGCCGCTGCAAAAGACTGCTGGGCAAGTTCCGCAAAATGTAGTGACTGTGCCACTGATAGAGGGACTTGATGGCGTTCAAAAGATGAGTAAAAGTCTCGGAAATTATATTGGGCTGGATGATGCCCCCAATGATGTTTATGGAAAAATGATGCGTCTGCCAGATGAGCTGATGCTGAAGTATTTTGAGGTGCTGACGGATGTTGATTTGACTGCTATAGAGAAAGAAATAGAGATCGATCCACGCGCCACAAAAGGTCGGCTTTGCCGAGAAATGGTCACCATTCTGCATGGAGCAGAAGCAGCCAGTATGGCCGAAAAAGACTTCGTGCAGAAGTTTGTCAAAAAGGACATGACGGGGGAAATGCCAGAAATTATGTGTGAAACATCAGTTGATATTATTACGCTGGTGGCCAGCATTTCTGGCTTTGCAGAGAGCAAATCAGCCGCTCGGCGATTGATTACTTCTGGTGCGGTCAGCATCGACGGAGAAAAGCAAACAGACCCAAAAGCCGTGCTTTTGCTGGAGTCTGGGCAGGTGCTGAAAGTCGGTAAACGAAAGTTTGGAAGAATCAAAATCAACTAGACAAGGGGCATGAAACTGGCTATAAAAAGCCATGCGACCCCGTAGTTTAATGGATAAAACATTGGCTTGCGGAGCCAGGGCTATAGGTTCGATTCCTGTCGGGGTCGCCACAAAAAATCCCCCGAAGTGGGGTATTTGTTTTGATTGAATAACTTTTTCAGTGCACAGAAAATAAGCCGATGGTGGGTGGGGCGGGGGTCGAACCCGCGGCCAATTGGTTAAAAGCCAACTGCTCTACCACTGAGCTACCCACCCGAATGGGCTTACTGATATGTAATAGAATAAGAGATTTTGGTGGAGCTAAAGGGACTCGAACCCTTAACCCCCTGCTTGCAAAGCAGGTGCTCTAGCCAATTGAGCTATAGCCCCGTCAGAAATATTTGACCAATCCGGAGAAAACCGAATCAAGTCCTCCTACGCTATACATAAATGCAAGAATGCTTGTGGCTATTCCTACGAGCTTGATAAAGGTATGGGTGGAGCCGATGCCCATCCATGATTCTACCCACTCGAAATCGCCGATTGTGTCAGTGATCTTGTCAGCATAAACTGCAATGACAACGCCAACTGGCACCAGAAGCCAAGCAAACATATTTGAAAGTGAAAAGAACAGCCAAGCGATATTATGGATACGAAGTTGTTTGTCAAATGGATTTAATGTATAATGGAGGGATGCAGTTTCATTTTCACATTTTCTCAATTGCAAGGGCACAGGCTGGAGAATTTCATATTCCGGCAGAAAGCCAATATGATAGTGGTTTTTTTGGATGGCTGACACGCAACTTGCCAGATTCTGGAGGAATTGGAACCGGGTCTATTTTTGGCGAGGGAGGGCTTTTTGGGGCTGATTTATTGCAAATGTTTAGCACCGCTATTGCTGCTCTTGCTATCTTATTTTTAGTGATAACAGGGGCGCGGATGATCTTCGCCAGAGGAGATGCAGAAGCTATGAGTCGATTCCGGTTTCAGATTGTTTGGATAGCAATCGGCTTAGCGTTAATTGGGGTAGCAAACATTGTTGCATTTGATTTGTTTGACCCAACGCAAAATCTTCTAGAAGGCGAAACTGCGCGAGCCACAATGACAGATTTGGTCATTCGAGTTTTACAGATTTTAAAATATATCATGGGCGCGTTTATCCTTATAATGACAATGATTTCAGGGTACAACCTGATTATAGATGGAGATAACTCTCAGGTACAAGAACAAGAGCGAAACTTTTTTCAGTCATTTCTTTTTGGGGTCATGATGGTGCTATTTGCAGAGTCTGCTGTCCTGCTTTTAAGCCTTCCAGAAACAGCCATAACGGCAGATCCAGACATTATTTCAAAAGCAACAAAGCGAAATGCTAACTTGATATTAGAGCAAATAATGGGCTCTTTCCGGTTTATTACCTCATTCCTTGTTGGAGTTTCGGTGCTGATAATTGTGCTTGGCGCGCTTTACTATACGACTTCGTTTGGAAACGAACAGCGCCAAGAACAAGGCAAACGCATGGTGCTTGGTGCGATTGTTGCTATCGTTATAGTTGTCAGTAGCTTCACGCTCGCTAGCTTCCTTCTCGCCCGATGATTCGATACATTTTACTCCTTTTCATTTTTTTCTCACCGCTTTTGACATTTGGCCAAGGGGTGGAGTTTATTCCATCCTCATCAGAACAGATTTTTCAATTTGACCCAAATAACCCCACTGGTACTGGGTATTTTGAAGATGGAGGGCAAACAAATGCTACGCTGCCAACAGATGAAAAATATCAACCAGTGGCAGACCAGGGTACATTTCAGTTTCGGTTTTTGGTAGAGCGCCTCATTAATACCATTAAGTTTTTCATGATCCCTATCGCAATGGTTGTGCTGGCTGTGCAGGGGGTTACGCTCATGAGTGTCAGAAGTGACCCACAAGAATTTGAAAGAGCAAAGCAGGTGCTGCAACAGGTTGGCTTTGGGTTTCTCATCATGACGCTCTCGGTCGTGTTGGTTGACTCCATTTTTTTGAATGCACTGAGCGACCCAGAGGCAACAGGGCGGAACTTTAACCAGCAAATTTTAGGTATCTTCGACTGGGCAAGCGGCCTGGTTGTTGCGGTTTCTGTCTTGTTTTTAACAATTGGCGCATTCCAATTAATGATCGCACAGGGGTCAGATGACGCAATAGACAAGGCGAAATCGCGAGTCTTGTGGAGCACAGTCGGCATTGTCCTTATCCTCACGGCTCGCACGCTTTATAACCTTTTCACCCACAGGGGCGGCCTACTGACACATCCAGACGCACAGGGCATCATCGGGCTCATGGGCGGCTGGACGAATTTCATACTCAGCCTGGTGGCATTTTTTGCGTTGCTTTCATTGCTCTATGGCGGAGCTCAAATGATCTTTGGTTTTGGCAATGAGGAAAGCCAAGCAACTGCTCGAAAAATTGTCATTGGGTCAGTTATTGGCCTTATCATAGCCATGAGCGCCTTTGTTATTTCCAGCTACCTGACGCGTGTTTTTTAGGGCTTATTTATAAAATACAGCATCCCAATAAAAAGAGTCATCCAGGAATTTTCGAGCAAAAATACCGCGTCGATATTGCTGCATTTCAGCCAGCCATTGGCTGTCTTTTTCGGCTAAATCAAGCACGTAAATAAGGGATTGAAATTTTTGCGGATTTATGATTCCATAGCCGTGAGAGATAGTCATTGCTCCCTTTAGAGCAGAGATCATATCTCCATTTTGCGCAAGCGATTCTGGTGCATTTGTGCTCAGTATATCTTTTGCAAATGCAGCATTGGAAGCAAAAATGAGCAAGTTTCCAGACTGGGCAATCGCCATTCCCGTGCCAGACTGGGGGGCATAGAGTTTCCCATTTGGCATTGTTGTGGGCTCACCAAATGCGCGTTTTGATCCCATCACAAACTCTTCACGAATTGTTCCATCAGCCAATTCTTTTGTGACAATCTGGGGCGTTCCCTTTGCAATCGCGTTTTGGGTCATAAACTGAACAGCTTTGTTTGCGCCGGCTTCGGTTTGGGTTAGGGTCACAAATGCCGCACTCATGTTTCCCTGTTCTATGTCTATCACAAATCCATATTCTCCATTTATTTCACTTAAGAGATCAGCCGGGAAATTATTTTCTTTACCAATGACTTGCTCTTTTTGTGCCGCCACAGCAGCAGATAAAAGCACGCCAACGTCAGGCAATTGCTCTCGCAGAAAGAGCTCCATCTTCCCATAAGTATCAATAAAATCACTGCCAGTAAGCACGATTCCTATTTCAGAGCTGATGTGACTGAGCACTTGTGGCACCTGGTTTTTTGGTGGAGTTTTCGGCGTAGGGAGCCCTTTTTTAGTCAAAAATTTTGCTTTCATACGAAGCTTTTCATTGCCACTATCTAGTGCCATCATTCCCATCGGAATGATATCTTTTAGTCCCAAAACAAGCGGCGCATATTCGGCAAACATCGTGCCATCTAGTACCTCTGAGGTGAGCCCTTGACTACGAAAGACAACAGTTTTTTCGCTACCACTTGGAACATCTTTTTGAAGACTCTTTAGCTGTGAATCAGTTATTTTCTCAGCAGACAAAACAGCAACCAGATCAGCCTCGTTTGTGCTAAAAAGTGCCCATTTCCCCATTTGTGCGAAGGTATAGAGCGAAGAAAAAGAAGGCGAATAGAGCTTTCCGCGCGGATACTGAGTAATGGTGAATGGCTCACCAGTAGAGCCAAAAAGCGATATAGTTTCTGCCGCACTCGCTTGTGATTTCATTTGCAAGCCCAATATATCATTTCCATTTTGTGTTTCGATTTGCGCAAATGATGATGCTTGCCCAATCGAAATTCCTTGAAAGAGTTCAATTTTTGACAGCATTTCTTTGCTTGGATTTTTTTGAGCCGAAACCAAAACGGCATTAGCTGGGGCAATTTCCATTGCACTTCCGCCTGAAAGGAAGCTATTTATAAGCCACCAGCTGAAAACTGCAACAAGCAAAAGAAGAAGAAAGCTGGCTATGGCACCAAGGGAACGACTGGCTGAAGAACTCATCGTGGAGGATTATCGGGTATATGGTAATAAAAAATCAAGTTGACTTTCGGCTTTTTCGCGCTACGATTTCTCACGTTCGGGGTGTAGCTCAGTTGGCTAGAGTGCATGGTTTGGGACCATGAGGTCGAAG
>JAHDDZ010000077.1 GCA_020629095.1 Candidatus Altimarinota bacterium
GAATCCTGACGAAGTTTTTAACATGTATGAGACCATTCCGAGCATTAAGGAAAAAGATGATTACGTGACGAACTTGACTAAAAGCATTCTTGACCCGAACTTTGCGGTTGACACCAGCAAGCCAGAAACCATGCAAAAACTGGTGCACGATTTGGTTGGGTTTTATGTCATTATGGAAGGAATCTTTTTCTATGCCGGTTTTGCGATGATGCTGAACCTGTTGCGAAACAACAAAATGGTGGGGATTGGCGAGCAGTTCCAATACATCATGCGAGATGAAAGCGTGCACCTGAAGTTCGGAATGCACATGATTAACACAATTGTGGACGAGCACCCAGAAATCTGGACAGAGGAGTTTAAAGCTCAGCTAGTCAAAAACATTACAGAGGCAGTGGACCTAGAGGACACATACGCCAAAGACGCCCTACCAAAGGGCATTCTTGGGCTGCGGTCAGATACAATTCGTGAGTACCTCGAGTTCATCGCCGACCGTCGACTCGAGCGGATTAACCTGCCAAAACAGTATGGCACCAAAAACCCATTCCCATGGATGAGCGAGGTAATCGACCTGAGTAAGGAAAAAAACTTCTTCGAGAGCCGCGTGACGGAATATCAGCAGGGTGGTGCGCTAGAGTGGTAGACTGTTTTAAGCCATAAAAGAAAAAGCCCCAGCTGGGGCTTTTTAATATAAAAATTGGGGGGTATTGTGCTCTGTTTCTAAGGCATTTAGAATAAGCTTGTTCGCTGCCCGAAAAGGGGTGGCGGCATTTTTAATTAAATAATATATGAATAAAGAAACACACATTAATGAATATCACCTTGACCCGAAAAATGCTGAAGCAGTGCAGGAGGCTCGCGAGGCTTATGCACTACTTTCTGAATGGAAAGAAACCTAAATAGTCGTAGTTCCTGTAACCCTATTTTCAATTTGCCATGACGCGGCAAATGAGTAGACTAGGAGCGAAATTAATGACCTATGAAAATGAGTATGTTTGGAAAAATGGGAGATATGTATCGGCTACAAAAAGAGGCCAAAAAGATTAAAAAAGAGCTGGCGAAGCTGCACATCTGGAGCGAGTCAAACGGCGTAAAAGTGACTGTCAACGGCGAAATGGAAGTGCTGGAGGTAGAAATATCGCCAGAAGCGGACCACAAAGCCATCGCAAAAGGCGTGAAAGAGGCGACCAACAAGGCCGTCAAAAAGGCACAAACAATGAGCGCTGAGAAAATGAAAAGTGTGATGGGCGGGCTGCAAGGGCTGATGGGCGGCCAATAACATGGCACGCCGACGGACTACCCGACGACGCACAAGCACAATCAGCACGCGCGGCAACAGCCGCTGGAAATGGCTGATTATTGCTATAATTTTGGTTGGGGCATATTATATGGCGCGCATTTACCTGCATTGGAACCAGCCCAACAGCAACGACCCCACGCCCATTTCGTTTTCAATAGCGCAGGGCAGCAGCGGCGAATCTATCGCGAACGAATTGGAGCAACTTGGGCTGATAAAAGACCCATTTGCGTTTCGGCTGTATGTCACCCAAAAAGGCCTAGCCCCGCAGCTGCAAGCGGGTGATTTCACAGCGAGACGTGATTTAACCTATGCCGAGCTGGTGGACGTGCTGAGTCTGGGGAAAACAGAGGAGGTGAAAATCACAATACCAGAGGGATATACAATAGCGCAAATGGACGACCTGCTCGCCAAAAAAGGGCTGATTAATGCAGGTGAATTCGTGCAGTGCAGCAAAACTTGCCCGATTGCGCCCGAGCTAAAATCTCTTGAGGGGTGGCTATTCCCCAGCACCTACAGCGTGGTGAAAGCGGATTTCAGCGCAGAGAGCTTTATGAGTAGACTGTATAACACAACTCAAAACCAGCTGGAACCACTGAGAGAGAGCATAAATACTAGTGGCCGAAGCGTGCAAGACGTGGTCAATGTGGCCAGCATGGTCGAACGCGAGGCCAGCACAGATGCCGAAATGCCAATTGTGGCAGGCATCATCTGGAAGCGTCTCGATGAGGGCATTGCGCTCGGCATAGACGCCACCACCAGGTACGCTAAAAACGACTGGAAAAACCCGCTGTACGCAGCGGACCTGCAAAACCCA
>JAHDDZ010000078.1 GCA_020629095.1 Candidatus Altimarinota bacterium
GCTTGCTCTGTGCTCTATGGTTTTGTTTTTAGGGACCCGGCACCTAAAAAAGCAGAAATCTTGTGCCGTGCAGCAAAAGTAGCCACTTTTGGGGCATATGCCTCACGTAGTAACCAGACTGGCCTTTTTAGGCTGTGGGCGACTACAATCGCATGAAATCGCTCGCCAATCATGCCTTTTGCACTTGCACAAATTGTTAACAATTTATCCACATTTTGTGCGCACACAACGCGAACGCCATCTGGCGCATTCCTTTTATCAAGAGGGCTAAACGCTACGAACACAATTTTTTCATGTGTGTCGATTATTTGCCTCCAAAGTGATTTTGAAATAGGGCGAACGGCATTCACCAACATCGTATTTTGCCATTCTGCATCTATCGCTTTTGGTGGCAGTTTGCTAAGCCACATTGCCGCAGTGTCATTGCTCAGCTCCGCTTCAATGCCAATTCGAGCCAGCTGCGCCTGACTGATGACATCTCGTGTTTGCACTGTATTTGCGCCTTTTAGTGCCCACTTTATTAGCCACTTTTTGAAGATATTTTGTGTTGGATCAACGCCCTGCCCAAGCCATGAAATAGCTGCATTGGGGGCTAAAAATCGAACCCAAGTAGCAGTCATAGCCCAAATGAGGTACGCTTTTAAGCCACCACACAGGAGTCCACCACCAGCAAAAACTACCTTTTTTTTTGTTCTTATTTTGTATACAGATGATCGATATTTTCTGTCTGTGACAAATCGAATAAGACTTCGAAAACCAGTTGGGGGTGGCAAAATAGTCTCAAAGTCTTTTTGGAGAAATTGCTGAGAATGCACTGAGTTTGCTGTCATAACAGTGGCATCTGGAATGGTATCTAAAGTTGAACACAGAATAAGTTCATCACCTGCGTTTTTGTCACCGAAAGAGCCGATTAAGAGTGTGCTCATTTTTTAACTAGTTGGTAGGTAGAGAATAGCAAAGTGCTCGTTGCAATGAGTTGGCTAGTGGTCATGGACTCGCCCAAAAAGACCCATGCAAGCCCAACCACAAAAACGGGAAGAAGGTCCTCCAGCAGGCCAACAATGGGGGCCGGAAGTTGCTTCATGCCGGCATAATCGGCCCAGTAGGCAATAGTCGTGAGCACGCTCGCTCCAGCCACGAGACCAATGACAGAGAGGGGATTACCTGATTCGGAAAGCCCCCACGGCACAAACCAAAAGGGAATAAGCATGAGGCTGGAAAGCCCAAAACGCCCGAGCACAAAAGCCTCCGGCGAGATATTTCCATTTGCCAAATGCTTGCGTGAAATGACGGTGCACGCGCCCCAGAGGGCCGCCGCAGTCAGCACAAGGGCTCCGCCAGTGGCTATGTCACCCGTTAGAGAAAGGTTTTGCGGTTCTGGCAGCATGACAAAAACAGCTGAAACGAGACTCACTAAAATCCATGGAAGGCGCTTCTTAGCAATGTTTTCTTGTAAGAAAATGCTGGCAAAAAGGAGCACAAAAATGACGGTAACGCGAGATGCGACGCTCGCTACGCTGAGGTCAATGAACTGATATGAATGGTAAAAAAGTGCCACGGCGGTGACGCCCATGGCGGCCACAACTGCGATGGGAATGAGCATTTTGCGTGGTAGGTTGGCCAGCTCTGTAGCGGTTTTTCGGTTTTTAAGGAGCGTCAACCCACTCACAATCGCGTATTGGATGATGACGGTTCCAATCGCATTTATACTGCCAGACTGGCTTTTGAGGATTGTAGCCTCGACTGCCCACAAAAATGCGGCCAGCACAATGAGTCCGTGGCCGCTGGCAAAAAGCCGTGAAATCATCGGAGGTACTGCGCCACGTTTTGGTTGTGTTCATCCAGGTTTCGGCCATACCGAATCTGCCCCGTTGGGTCATGCAAATAGTAATACCACTCGCTTTCCTCGGGTCTGGCAGCGGCTTCTAGGGCTTTTTGCCCGGGGTTGCTGATGGCGGTCGGGGGCAGCCCGAGCTTGCGCCGAGTATTATACGGGTCATCG
>JAHDDZ010000079.1:0-312 GCA_020629095.1 Candidatus Altimarinota bacterium
ATTTTCCACGGTTGCAGGAGGCGAAATATGCTGAAAAGCTGACCTCTTTCTGAGTAATGTAGGGCGGTCCCCAAGTGCGGGTTTCATCGCCTTTGGGGGCTTCAACCTTAACGACCTCAGCACCCAGGTCTGCCAGGGTTTGACCGATCCATGGCCCGGCCAGAACCCTTGCCAGTTCGACAACTTTTACCCCTTCCAGCGGAGCTTGTGTTTTTGACGGAGTGTTCAAGCGGCTACTCACTGGAGATTTTCAGGCCGATAATACCGACCAGAATCGTGGCAATGAAAAATAATCGCCAGAAGTTGGCGGCT
>JAHDDZ010000079.1:322-1983 GCA_020629095.1 Candidatus Altimarinota bacterium
GATAATACCCAGAATCGCCACCGAAACAGCACCGATACCTGTCCAGACAGCGTAAGCCGTGCCCAAGGGAATCGTCCGAAGGGCATAGGCCAGAAGCCAAAAACTGATTGCCATGCAGCAGACCGTAAAAGCCGAGGGCCAGAATTTCGTCCAGCCTTCAGTATATTTCAACCCAATTGCCCACCCTGCTTCGAAAAGGCCTGCAATGACCAGAACAATCCAGGGCATTTCTATTCGACCAGGCGTGTGCTTTCAGCAACAAGCGCCTTGTTGTAGCAGTCAACGCGCGCAAGTGTTCTATAGCAGTAGACAGGGGCTTCAACAATTTGGGTGTTTTTCGGGCGACACAGAAAGCCGCCATCTTTTAACGAGCGTATATAATCGCAATCAAGTCCGGTTACCGAATCGCCTATATGATCAGTGGGGAGCTTTTTGGTAAAGCTTAGCGATGCCTGGGTGCCTATCAGTGCAGTTCCGATGATGGTGCCTGTGGTTGCGCCAGCAATACAACCGCTGAGGGCGAAAATGACCGTAACAGGCAACAGCAGGTGTTTAAGGAAGATGTTCAGCTTCTGGAATGCAGCATACGGTTTTATGCCAGAAATGATAGAGGGAATATGGTTCATGGTCTTACCCGTAAAATGAATCCGTTTCTGCCAGTATAGCAGATTTCAGATATGTTTATGGTGGGAAAGACGCAAAAATCATGCAATTTTACATCTTTCATAAATGTTATACGCTTTTGTGCCAAAAAACTCATGCAAAAGAAAAAAATACCATAAAAGACCGTTAAATTGCTGAGAAAGGGTTTGTGACCGATGAGAATAGGGCGTATGCTTGGAGGGCTAGTGTCGTGTTGCGACTGTAGTGTCATCGTGTGGACTATCGGTTCTGCGACGAGTAAACAAATACAACATCCCGGGGACAGGTTAAAGAATGAGTGATATTACGGTAACGACACAGTTGAAATGGTTTGAGCCGCGTAAAGGCTTTGGTTTTGTGCATGAAGAACGCACCGGTACTGATGCTTTTCTGCATTTTTCAGTATTAAAGGCGGCAGGGTACGAAACAGTACGTCCTGGCACCACTATTGTATGCACATTTGGCGATGGCCCTAAAGGCAAGCAGGTCTCGACGATCAGTTCAGTCGATGAAAGTACTGCAACAGAAGAGCGTGGCGGTTCTGGCGATAGCGAGCTGGTTTCTGCGGAGGTCAAGTTTTATAATGCTGCAAAAGGCTTTGGTTTTGCGACCGTCGGCAGACTGAATAAAGATGTATTCCTGATAGCTTGTGCCTTATGGCCGAGAGCCAGAAACCGGACAAATGATTCGTTTGACCTACCGTGAAGGCCCTCGTGGTTTGATTGCCTCCTCTATCGAGGTCGATTAGAGCCTTTTGCCGATGCGTTGGAAGTCAATTTTTGTTTCACTGCTGATCGTTGCAGCTGTTGTGCTGTGGATGGCCGGGGGCAATATTGGCAATGATGCTGTGCGTGCAGCCGCTGTAGCAAACGAAGCAGCACAAGGTCAGGTGAGTGCTTCGGCGACAGAAGAAGCGTTTCTGGTCACGGTTCGCCTTTCGGTTGCTGAAAAGTTTGCGCGTCAAATCCAGATTAATGGGCGTACTCGTGCTCCGCAGCGGAGTGCGGTACAGGCAGATG
>JAHDDZ010000020.1:0-4761 GCA_020629095.1 Candidatus Altimarinota bacterium
TATTGGTAACTTTCCCAGCCGTGATACTGTACTTGGAACCCCGGTCACGGATCACTTTCTCCAGCTGCAGCCAATCGGTTTTAGGCTCTTTTTCATCATTGAGAGAAAGAGCTGTTTGGTCGGTTTTCATTTAATTTAACCACCAAATCGACGCCTGCAGCGCGGTAGCAAACAGTCCCCACAGCAGATACGGCGTCTGCGCCCACGCGATGATCGGCTTGAACAAAGTCTTGTATTTGATCTTCGGTGAATAATGCAGAAAGATTCATAAATGAGGGATAGACAAATAGTGCACACTCACTATACTCATAATTGATGTTTCTGAAACGTATTCTCAACTTCCTCTGCCTTTGTTCACTTGGCTGTACATGCCTGGTGACGAATGCTGTTGCCGAAACCTTTGGAAATGAAGCCCCATGCCACCATGTGGCAATGGAAATAGGAGCGGAGGAACAGCCGACAGAAAATTGTTGTAAAGAGAAAATGGAGGCGTGGCGCGAAGCCGTGCAACAAAATGATGGGATAAAAATAGATGATGTACCAGTAGTTGTAATTTCACCTTATCATTTAGCCCTAATTGGGCCACAAGAAGCAACGCCATATAAACAAGGCGCACATCGCCATAAACCAAGACCTCCAGCCCATATTTATAGCTGGAAGACAATACGGCTGATTTTGTAGTACAGGAGCTTTTCGACTTGCCTTCTTAATCACCGTCTTTTATGGACACAGAAAAATCATTCTGCCAGACGCAGCCAAATGCAATAACGCAAATACTTACAACCTATAAGCCACTTTTGCTGATCGTGGGATATATTATACTTGGTACGCTCATAAGCCAACGAAATAGCTTCATGCTGATGGACGCCATGCGGGTCTTTATGGGACTATTTTTTGTGGCGTTTAGCTTCTTCAAATTGCTCGACTTGCCTGCATTTGCAAATGCGTACCGAGGCTATGACATACCGACCAAGCTCGTGCCTGTGTGGGGGTATCTCTACCCCTTTGTGGAGTTGGGGCTGGGCGTTGCGTACCTGACCAATTTTGCCCCAACGGCGACCAACTGGGTGGCCCTCATCGTTATGAGTGTGAGCCTTGTCGGAGTCGTCCAAGCGGTGCGAAACAAAACAAAAATTAAGTGTGCATGCCTCGGGACAGGATTTAATCTGCCCATGAGCACGGTCACAATTATCGAAGACGGCACCATGATAGCTATGGCTGCCGCAAACCTCTTTTTATAACCACCTTTCACTATGAAAAAATTACTGACTTTTACCCTACTTTTGCCCTTTGTGGCGAGTGCCGAAATGGGACACGACATGCCCCATATGGACACGATGCATCATGATATGACAGAAATGCATCATGCTGAACCTGCCATGATGGAAATGACAGACATGACCCACAAAATGCTAATGCCTACCCTTGAGCCAATGGAGTCGCACCACACCATGGAAAGCCACGGCATGGACATGATGATGCCGACCATCACGGCCAATATGCCCATCAGCACGCAGAAGTTCCTACAAGCAAATCACGACATGCACATGGGTATGGATATCGAGTTTACGGGAACGACGGATATTGACTTTCTTCGAGGGATGATACCCCACCACCAAGGAGCTGTAGACATGGCGAATATCGTGCTGGAGCATGGACGAAACGGCAACGTGAAAAATCTTGCTCGGCGAATAATCAATGCCCAAGAGCGTGAGATGCGACTGATGACCCTTTGGCTGAATCGTATTGAGACAAGTCACGGTTTACATATCCACGAAAATGCCCCCCCTACAGCAGAGTTCAAAATGCAAAACATGGTCATGCATGAGGACATGAACATTAAATTTACCGGCAACGCCGACATTGACTTTGTACGAGGGATGATCCCCCACCACCAAGGAGCCGTTGAAATGGCACGAACGGTCCTCCGCTATGGGAAAGATGCGAACGTACGACGTTTCGCCGCGGAGGTGATTACAGAGCAACAACGTGAAATCCGTGAAATGCAACGATTCCTTCGCCGATTAGAACTTCGAAAAGCCGGGCTTTTGTACTAATTTTACCTTCCTATGAAATCAGATAACGCTCAAAAATTATTTAAACTTCACTCATCTATTTATGACTGGACGCGAAAGTTATTCTTGTTCCACCATGGAAGAGCCGTATCAAAATTAGAACTGAAGAAGAATGAAACGGTTCTTGATTTAGGGGCTGGGACAGGATTTAACATGCCGCACATCCTGCAATATGTATCACCAAAGCAAGTGATTGCTTTTGACCTTACTCAAGCAATGCTCGATAAATTAAAGGAGAAATATCCAGATATTCAAACTGTTCAAGGCGATATTCTAAACCTGGATATACCATATTCAAAAGCCATATGCAGCAATACTTTGTGTATGATTGACGACATTGAAACAGCTTTGCGGATGATTACTAAAAACATGAAGCATAATGGAATTTTTGTGTTTCATGGGTTTAGTCTCAATACGAAAAATCCGCTCTACTGGCTCTGTAACAAACTATTTAAATTCTGGAATATTCATATGGCACGAGGCATTCCGCATCTACTCAAACAGTACTTTCACGATGTACAGACTACAAAATCAGCCTTTGGCTGGAATACTATTTCTATTTGTAAAAACCCCATACTCTCATGAAAAAATTATTCCAAATAATCACTTTTGCCATTGCCCCACTTCTTTTGGTGGGGTGTGACACGACGGCAGAACGCTCAACTGACTCAATCGCCATCATCAACGAGGCTCACGGCTACGCAGACATTTATACGGCCGAGCGGTTTGAAGAACGCCAAGCATCAGGCGAAAAATTTGTCGTGTTCCTTGGGGCAGATTGGTGTCCAGGGTGCGTACGCCTGACCAAAGAAATCCAGGCCAACCAAGAAGTATTACCCGCTGGCACGGCTATTTTAATGGCTGATTTTGACATCGATACCGAACTTCGTCGTGACTACGGAGCGGCCGTGAAGCACACCGCGATCTACTTTGACGAGAACGGTGAACACGTCAAAACAAAACCTGGAGTCGTCATGCAAGATTTACTCGCTCATTTATCTGGCACCAGCGATGAGTAAAATTCGACCTTGGTTTTGGCCGCTAGCTATTTTGGTTGGCCTGATACTATTGTTTCAGGCGGTACATTTTGCGGAGCATACCGTACAGCTGGGAGCATGGTTTGGGGGCTTTCAGAATATGCCCTATATGACCCCATGGGCGACGGAACTGACGTGGTCGCTGGGTGAGTGGATGCTACCGGGCGAAGAAGACTATCACCGCATATTTGACGTGGGGGCGGAGCTACTTCACCTCATTGGGAATGGCATCTTTATGCTTGGTACGCTGGGCTTGCATTTCTTAGTCAGAAATACCTACAGCCGCTGGGCGAATGTGTTTCAAGGGATACATCTCTTCGAGCACGTCATGCTCTTTTGCACACAGTACTATGTGCATCAGTCCATCGGCATGAGCACACTCTTTGGCTACTTCCAGCCGTACGGAACGGACATATTTGACCGTGTAGCCATGTCGACCTTTCGGGTGTGGTGGCACTTTATAGCCAACCTTATCCCCTCGGTACTTGTTGTGCTGTCAATAGTCGTTGCCGTTCGAGCATATCGAAAAGTATAACCATAGAAGCCCATCTCACTCTAGGTGGGCTACTGTGCTTTATCCCAACTGATTTTTCCGCCTTGTAAATCAATTACTTCCATAAACCCTTTTTCTCGAAATACTTCCAAGGCCTGACCGCTTCGATTCCCACTACGACAATACGTCAAATATCCTTTTGTGCGATCAAGCTGCTCAATTTTCTGATCAAAATTAGGATCATAGAAGTCAATATTTATAGCTTCTTCAAAGATTTTTCCACCATTTTCTGGCAATAGTTCTTCAGCCGTTCGCAGGTCAATAATGGTATAATTCCCCGATTCTGCTAATTGTTTGTACTCATCCACAGATGCTACACGGATATTTTCATAGCGAGCAAATAAGGGCGTATCCTGAGCAGTATTGGTTGTATTGTTACTACATCCAACGACAAATATGCCTGTCATTAAAACGAAAATAAGTTGGGTGATTTTCATGATCTTACTCTGGCTTACGAATACTACACACGCCACCAGGGCATGCAGGTTTTACTTCTGGTTGAGGGATGACACCTTTTTGGAGAAGCCAATTATAGATCTTACAGCCTACACAAATGCCACACGAAGTTTCGAGCCACATGAAAAATAAACACGTCACACAGATCGCAAAGGGTGCCCATCCACGTATTTCTAAAAACACAGCGAAAATCAGCATCGCCGTAGCCATGGCCAACCCGAGTGCCCACGCAAACCGTTTTTGAATAGCCCCAACATACTCTGGCCGCTGATGTTTTGTAATAAAATCACCCAGTAAACCAAAGATACTCCACTTCGGCGCAAAGACTGTTTTGAGGAAAAACTCTAACCAAAAAAGCCCTACAACATATGGCATTGGCGTATAATCTTTTGTCAGGAAGATATACCAAAAGGTACTAAAACCAACCACAAACATAAGCCCAGCCGTGGCGCGAATGCCTCGTTCGTTAACAACAGGGTATGGAGCCGGTTCTCCGTGAATAGTAAGATTGGGAATAATTTGACCGTAAGGCATGTTATTTAGAGTTAGGCTTTTACGAGTTTTAAAATCTGTTGGAGTTTTTCCGCTTCTTTTTTACTCATTTCCGCTCCATTTAAGAGTTGATTCTCGAGGTAGTGCT
>JAHDDZ010000020.1:4771-10079 GCA_020629095.1 Candidatus Altimarinota bacterium
GACCATTTTTGCGCGAAGAGAATCGAATGATTTGGTTGCCGACAAGGCCAATGGAATAAGATCTTCGCAGCTTTTATTTACTTCGAGGTTTTCCCGAAGTGACCGAAGCTGGCCTTCCATTCGGGCAATATGGTTTATTAGCGGCTTACATGGATTCATTGCAAAAATACTATACCCCCTATGGTATTTTGCAAGTGTTTTTTTGTGCTTTCACCAGAAAAAAATGGATTGTTTCTTCTGCTATAAATGCGTATTCTGATCACATGGAAATACTTCAAAAATTAGAATCATACCTCTCATATCCAATACTCAAAAAAGTATTTATTGGAGTAGTAAGTATCGCCTGGAGTGGAACTTTCCTCGGAGCATATAAAGATGGGAATTTCTATTGGGGGCGTGCCGTGCATGAAACAGGTGAACTGGGGTGGGCCCTTCTTCTTTTTGTGATTTTTGTATCCCTTGCACAAAAAATTGTCCGCCTTCATGTTCCGAAGTTTCCCTGGATTGCGCGGTTTTTACCGCTCAGAAAAGAAGCGGGCATCTTTGCTTTTTTGATTATTGGCTCTCATGCCTTGGCGGAATTTCTTAAGCGAGGTGTTCTTGGTGACACATCTGCGATGATTGATGCCGCATTTACAACCCATCACGCCGCCGTTTTTGGAAGTATATCATTCTTGATAATGCTCCCGCTTTTTCTCACCTCTACCAACTGGGCCATAAAAAAGATGGGCCCAAAAGCTTGGAAAAACCTACAACGGTTTGCCCATGTGGCTTTTGTTTTTGCGGCGTTACATGTAGCACTCATAGACTTCTTTGGATACGGAAAAATTGATGGTGGGGCTACTTTATCTATGCTGGCCTACTTTGGTGGGTATGCGTATCTTTGGCACAAGAAAAAGCAACTTAAAACGAACACACTATGAACGCCCATAAACGAAGCAAAGCATTAGAAGAACATTTGAGTGAAATTATTATCGTTAAATCAATGTCTAGAGCTTCCTTTCCCTAATATCTTATACAAGTGTAATCAAGGTATCTTTTTGGAGTGATGCTGTAAATGTCTTTTTCTCGGCATTTTTAAGCATTTCCATGGCGAGTGGATTCACCAGTTCATCTTCAATAAGCCGGCTGAGCGGCCGCGCGCCAAAGTCCGGATCAAATCCTTCTTTCGCCAAATACTCTTTCACCGAATCATCAACCGTTAAGTGGAGTCCATTTCGCTCTGCTCGAGCCACAACCTGTGCCAATTGAATATCCACGATTGCGCTCATATGTTCCTGCTTTAAGCTATGGAACGGTACGATTCGATCCAGCCTGTTCAGCCATTCTGGACGGAAAAAATGCTGCAGTTCTTCGCGTAATTTCTTCGCTTCAGGCGGATTACCATCCTGCCACAGCTCGGTTGCTAGATTGCTGGTGAAGATCACAATCGCATTTTTTGCCATCACTTTACGGCCTTTCCCATCGGTTATGTGTCCTTCGTCCAACAGCTGGAGAAACACGTTAAACACATCTGGATGTGCTTTTTCCACTTCATCAAAGAGTAGCACGCTGTACGGTCTTCGTCGCAGGGCTTCAGTCAGCTGCCCGCCGCTGTCGTACCCGACATATCCCGGAGGCGCCCCAATGAGCCGCGACACGCTGTGACGCTCTAAAAACTCGCTCATATCAAAGCGAATCATCGCCGAACTATCATCAAAAAGTTCCTTTGCCAGGGCCTTTGACAGCTCCGTTTTTCCAACCCCAGTCGGCCCCAAAAACAGGAACGAACCCACAGGTTTGCCTTTTTTGGCTAGGCCACTCCGCGACCGGCGAATCGCATTGGCCACCGCCGTTACCGCTTCGTCTTGGCCGATAACCGTTTGGTGGAGTGTCTCTTCCAGCTGTACCAGTTTATCGGCTTCCGTTTGACTGAGTTTTTGCGCCGGTATGCCTGTCCAGCGGCTCACAATTTCCGCCAGATCTTCGGCGGTAACCTGTTCTTTCATAAGGCTCTGTTCGGTCGCTTTTTCTGCTTCCACGACTGATTTTTCTAATTCCGGTATCTTTCCGTAATTGATTTCTGCGGCCTTCGCATAATCACCCTCTGCCTCCGCACGACTGGCCCCTAGGCGCAACTCTTCCAGCTTTTCTTTCTGCTCCGTGATTTTTTTTAGCTGCTGTTTTTCGGTCTGCCACAGGCCATCGAGGTCTTTCACCTCCGTGCTCAGCTTTCCAATTTCGGTCTCCACTTCTGCTAACCGCTTTGGATTATGCCCCTCTTTTTTGAGTGCCGCTCGCTCAATTTCCAACGTAATTAGCTGTTTTCGGAGTTTTGTGAGTTTCTCTGGCTCACTCTCAATTTGCAATTTTAAACGGCTCATCGCCTCATCAATCAGGTCAATTGCCTTGTCCGGCAGTCGCCGATCGGGCAGATATCGCACGCTTAAATCCACCGCCGCCACCAGCGCCTCATCCGTTATTTTCACCCCATGGTGTAATTCGTACTTTTCTTTGATCCCCCGTAGGATCGCCACCGCATCGGCGTTGGTTGGTTCCTCCACAGGTACCGGCTGAAATCGCCGTTCGAGTGCCGGGTCTTTCTCGATATACTGACGATACTCGTCCAGCGTGGTCGCGCCAATGCAGTGCAAGGTTCCACGCGCCAAAGCCGGCTTGAGCAGATTTCCCGCGTCCATAGCCCCATCTGTGCGCCCCGCCCCTACAATGGTATGCAGTTCATCAATAAAGAGCACAATCTGCCCATTCGCTTTTTCTACGGCCTCGAGCACATTTTTCAGGCGTTCCTCGAACTCCCCCCGATACTTCGCCCCTGCGATAAGTGAGGCCATATCCAGCATCATTATACGTTTATTTTTGAGGCTATCGGGCACTTCTTTTTTATAGATTTGGTGTGCCAGCCCTTCTACAATAGCCGTCTTTCCAACCCCCGCATCACCCACCAAAACGGGGTTGTTTTTCGTTCGACGAGATAAGATCTGTAGTGTACGGCGGATCTCTTCGTCTCGTCCGATAATCGGATCGATTTTCCCCTTTGCGGCTTGCTCGGTAAAATCCAGGCAATACCTCTCTAATGCCTCAAATTTCGCGTCCCCTTGGGCGCTTGTGACCGCCTCACCACCACGGGCTTCTTTGAGTTTTGCTTCGAATAGAGCGGGTGTATGGCCTTGCTCCGCCAGCCATTTAGCCATAGGGTTAGCCCCCTGAAGCACTCCAAGCCACAACGAAGCCGGCGTAATATACTGGTCGCCCAGCTGTTTCATAACCGACTCCGCTGACTGGAGTATTGCCGTTACATCACGATCCGGCGTGCGCTGCGTATTTCCAGACACCTTTGCGAGGCTTTTCCGTTTCTCACTACAATGCGTGATAATACTGGCATACCCCGGTGGCAGGCTACTAATAAGTCGTGACAAGAAACTCGTCTGGTCGCTTATGAGCGCTTCTGTGAGATGACATAAAGAGATACTTCCTGCCTGGTCACGTTCCGCCAGCTGCTGCATAGTGGCTATTGCTCCCGCGGCCGATTCGGTCCAATTGTTAAAGTTCATGTACTGTAAGTATAGGTGTTTTCATGGTTCTTTTGAAGGTTCTTGTGTTCTTCTTCTACCTCTTCGTAGTATGGATCATAAATAAGCTCTCTGAGTCTTTTTTTCTTTCGCATAGAGAACCATCTATTCTTTTTACTTATATGCAGCCGATTTGAAATATATTTCATCGTTCAAAGGATTAGGAATTAAGTAGAATACTCCGCTTTATCAGAGTCATCCAATTGATTAAATCGATCATAGAACCCAAGGTAGATGACCAAATTGGCCAAACTAAAACCTGCGTATAACAGATTCACCCACATGGCTTGATCGTTTATAGCAAAGATAACCTCAACCGCTGGGGCAATAATGGCAATTTGTACCAAGTATTTTATGCTGAGATTATGATACTTGAGATAAAAAATAAGAATGCGATAGGCCTTTAAAAGAACGATAATATAGGTGATTTTGTGAATAATATGATTAAAGTTAGGATGAAAAGACTCAAGTACTAATTCCCAGCTAGTTCTAGCACTGTAAACCACTAAAGCTAAAATACTGACTAAGATAATAGCGGAAAAAATAAAATCCGTAACACTGCTAACTGATAACAATTTCTCTCGTAGTTTTTTCATGGGATTACTCTTCAATTATTTGGATAGAAACCTGAGAAGTGTTTTCTACATCCTTCTCAAATTCAATGGTTAAAAGGCCGTTTTTAATACGAGCTATTGGATCTTTTTGTACCATATACGGCAGACGAATTTGCCGTGTAAATGATCCAGATGATCGCTGTTGATACAAATATGCACGATCTTCTGTTTTTTGATCATTCTGTTGCTTTCCTGTTATAGTCAAAGTTTGGTTATTCAGATCAATGGCAATATTCTCTTTTGTATAAGTAGAAGGCACTTCCAGTTCAACTATCAAAGTATCATCCTGCTCATACATATTAAAAGGAAAAGCTGATAAGTTGCTCTCAAAAAGCGTATCAAAACTATTCCACCTATTCACAAAACGACGATCCATATCTTCGATCATAGCTCGATGCCATGCAAACGGATCTGTGTAATAATGCCTTATTTCATGGTTACTCTTTTTTTTCGTAGCAGTATCTTCAGCAACTGGTGCTGAACTCGGTACATTTGTGAATGGAAAAAAAGAGGACAATCCAACCACGGATGGGCTACAGCCAGACAAAAGTAGGCCTGCGGAACCAAGAAGAATCCATTTCATATTGATTATGGGTTACAAAAAATGCGAAACAAAGACTTCAAACTAGAAGTCAAAAATATCCGGAAGGAGGCACTAGGCCTCCTTTATCTGGATATCAATTAAACGTTTATTGCTCTGTTCTGATTTCTTAGGAATTGACACGAGAAGTGTCCCTTTTGAAAACTCAGAAGTAGCCGATTCAAGATCTGCGTCTTGCGGAAGTTGAATAACTCGGGAAAAAGAGCCAGTGCGTCTCTCTCTGTGAAAGTATTGTTTGTCTGTTTTTTCTACTTCATTTTCAGTAGACATTTCGCCAGATAAAATCACCGTATTGTTTTCTCCAATTTGCAGAGAAATATCTTTCGGATTCATCTGTGGTATATCTGCTTCAATCAGATATGTATCGCCCTCTTGGCTTACATCAACCGAGGGCATAAATCCGTTCCCCAGGTGACGCATCTGCGTTTCGAACACGCTGGGCATCATACTCCATCCGCGAAAGAAATCTGAAAAAAGACTCTCGAACGGATCTTGGGAGCGTACTGGTGTAGGTACATTCGTCG
>JAHDDZ010000020.1:10089-11729 GCA_020629095.1 Candidatus Altimarinota bacterium
AGAAAGTTTCTCATGGTATATGAGGGTTAAAGAATAAAGTGAATAATAAGGATAAAGAAATATATAATGCTAATTCTTATTAGCACTCTAATTATATGATTGCTACAAGAGTGTGTCAAGCGCTCAAAACATATAGATATTACTTGCCAAAAAAAGTATCTGGAAGAAAATAAAATCTCTAGAAGATATAGCTATGAACACACCAACTATCTGGGTACTGAATCGCCGTAACAGACTCAACACATATCAAAGCCAACGCCTACACGAGGAAGCAGAAAACCTCGGCATTACCCTCAAGCATGTGGTAGCGGAGGATTTTGAGATTTTGGAACCGCTTACCGACACGAATGTGATTTCCTACCAAGGGGAATATGTCATGCTCCCAGACGCTATTTTGACTCGGCAAACAGGCATGACATATTTTGCCCATGCTTTACTTCGACACCTCGACCGCCGTGGGGTCCTCGTGGCAAACACCTCAGAGGCGATTGACAACGCAGAAGATAAACTGAAAACGATACAACTTTTGTCTGCATATGAATTGCCCATTCCTAAGTCGGTGCTGGCAAAGTTTCCGCTCAATACCGATTACATCGAACATGAGATTGGATTTCCGCTCGTCATGAAAACCGTACTGGGCACCAAAGGGCAGGGGGTACTCCTATTTGAAACCAAAGAGCAGTTTGAGGACAAAGTAGGCGTGCTTCAGCGACTCACGGCTGGCAAAGAGCAACTGATTGTGCAGGAGTTTATCGAGGCGAGCAAAGGCACCGACCTGCGGGTATATGTAGTGGGCGGCGAAACGATCGGATGCGTACAACGAACCGCCGCCGACCCCGAAACACAATTCAAGGCAAATGTGGCCTTAGGAGGCACAGCCGAGTACCGAGAAGTAGACGAAGACATGGCAGAGATTGCCGTGCAGAGTGCGAAAGCGGTTGGGTTGGATATAGCAGGGGTTGACCTGCTTCTAGACGATGACGGCTACAAAGTCTGTGAGGTCAACAGCTCGCCCAGCTTTGAAGGCTTTGAAGTTGATGCTGACGTTAACGTGCCCCGAGCCATGCTGGAGTTTTTTCTGCGTGAGCTACGACCTTAGATTTTAACACGGGCTTTCAACCTATCTTGGTAGTACTGACATTTTTCCAGCACCTCCTTGTGCGTTTTTCCCGTCACAAAAAACTTCATAGCCGATTCATGTCCCAGTTTTGCGGGACCAACAACATTGCCTGGTTTGTTCGTAACCACATCAGTCGTCTGCGGATCGTTCATGACTTCTTCCAGCCCTTCCACGTAGTCCAATTTACCGACCGTATCAGGATAAATGTCCGTGACTGCAACATACTGTTTTAGCGCTCGTCTGGCCTTTACTTCTTTGCGTAGGACGGCTTTTATCAGTTGGTCAGGCAGGCTGAGACCATACGCCAGTTCATACATACGTGGGCGAAAACCTCCCGTTCGGCTGGCAATTTCGATGATTTTAATCTCTCCATCAGGCGTAATAAAAAGCTCCGTATGTGCCGCACAATGCTGCATCCCGAGTACCCTAATCGCTGTTGAAACTGCTTTTTTGGCCTTGATTTGGATTTCTTTTGGCAGGGCTGAACCGAGTACTCTGATAGCATTTCCACGACCGTTAT
>JAHDDZ010000080.1 GCA_020629095.1 Candidatus Altimarinota bacterium
TGCACAACACCCTCCACGAGAACGTCTTTGCCGAGAGCTTCTGCCGCTTTGTGCTGGGCGAGCACCGCCAGACTATCGCTGATATTTTGCAGTGCATCGAGGCAGAGGAACAGGTGCGAACGGATACACGCAAACAGATACAAACTTGCATTTTTGAGTAAATACAGCTATACTGGTTTTACATCTTAAAAGGAAAAATTATGTCTCACGCTACTGCTGGCAAAATGAAAAAAATGACGCTCAATATCCCCGAGAGTGCCCACCGCACCATCAAAGCGCAGGCGGCTCTTCGTGGGCAGACGATGCGCGACTTTATTGTCGAGCGCGCCCTCCGGCAAGAATTCCCCGTCAGCAAAAATGTTCCCAATGCAGAAACCATCGCGGCATTGGAGGAAGTGGTCGATGAAAACACTCAAAGTTTTTCCTCGGTTGAGGAATTGATGGCGCATTTGAACAAATGAGACTGGAAACCGGCGCGCGTTTCAAGCGAATCCGCAAAAGAGGATTGCCCGAATCGGAATTGTCAAAGGTAGTGCGTACCCTGCTGCGAGGGGAAACACTGTCCGCAAAATACAAACCACATCCCCTGAAAGGGAATTGGGTGGGGTTTATGGAATGCCACATTACCCCAGACTGGTTGCTTATCTGGCGACAAATAGACGACAGAATTATTCTTACCAGAACGGGCAGTCACAGCGATTTGTTTAAGAAATAAATAGGAGAAATTATGTTAGGCAGATTTTTTACGCCGGTCTTTTTACAACAGGCAGCACTTATTGTTGCGCTGGTAGGAATTATTGTTACGCTGGTAGGAATCAGCATTGCTGCACTTGATTTATTTGAGAGGGAGCAAATACAAAAAGTGGAAAGCACGCCACTACTTAGATTGAGCTCAGCGAATTCAGGGTTTTCATTTACAGTCATGCTTACCAATTCTGGGCGGGGCGATGCCAATCTGGATACGTTTGTTATTAAGTATCGCAGCGACATATTCAATAATTTTGATCAGATTCTGCATAGTATATACGGCGGCAATCATCCCTTTTCTGTTTCACCATTTCATCAATGCAAGAAAGGAGAAATCTTGCTTTCGGGGGGCATGTGTAATTTTGTGATTGAGCATAAACTTGAAACAAACGATAGAATTAGAACTCAAAATCTTAAGGAACTACAAAATAAATTACAGGGGGCGGTTATTGAGATTGAGCATACAAATCAATTCGATGATCCCATGCCTAAGTTTTCTCAAGAATTATTGCCTCAGACACTTAACTCCAGCTCATTGGCCAGCCGGTAGGCAGTTTCCTCGAACGCAAACCACGCGAGGAAATTTTTGAGGTCGTGTTGAAGGTTTATCTGCACGCCTGTTTCTTCTTCGTATTCGCAGCGCAGGTCTTCAATTTCTTCGTAATACTTGTCAAAAAATGCGTGGGTATCGGTGTAGTAAATCAAACTACTCACCATTCCCGACACACAGCCGTGATTGAGCAAGTCCGTGAAAAATTCGGCGGGGTTGTCGTAATCAAGCGCTTCGCGGGCAACGGCGGCGCGGAGAGTTCGGGGTTCGTTCGAAACAATCATTTCGAGATTGAGGCGAATGCTGGTGTTTGAGGGTGTCATGGTCATTTCCTTGGGGGTTAAATTGAAGATGACCCAAAAAGAGCAGCCCGAGAAAGGCTGGACGTCAAGGAGGAACTCTTGGCAAATCCTTTACGGCCAGCCGCGGGCTGCTAAATAAGGGAATCGTATCAATTGACCCCAAGGAGTGACCG
>JAHDDZ010000081.1 GCA_020629095.1 Candidatus Altimarinota bacterium
CCACGAAAGTCGGTGCAATGACAAAGACCAAACTCGCCGAATGGGTTGGAGAACATACTGATGGCGGTAGTTCCGACGTTGTTTAAAAGCATTTATAGTTTAAAATATATTAGGCGGTCTTCAGGCCGCTTTTTTTATGAATGACATTTTTTGAGTTTATTCTTTTGAAGCTTCTCTTTCTTTTTGCAATTGTTCTTTGCGGGCTTTTTGAAACTGTTTTCGCGTATTACGTGCTCTCTTAAGTTTCTCTTTCGCGGCAATACAGTTTTCTGATAGCTCAATTATTTGAGAAGGGTGATATTTTTTTATTGGAGGGCAATTCAAATTAACATGTTCTTCTGCGGAGAGAATTTTTTGAAATTCTGCGACATTTGGGTCGACTTTAACGGGCGTGCCCTTTGGAGCCATTTTTAAAACAACAGGATTGGGGTACAGGTTTACATTAGCCCCCGTAATCGCATCTGTTACCAACATTCCGCCTGTAACAATCAGCGCGGCGGGTAAAGCAGAACTGGCGGCCGCAGACGAAGAAGTTGTTGTGGCGGAGCCAGCAGAACTAAAAAATGAAACCCCTGCACTTACACCTGTTTCAACAGGAACAAGTCCGAAGGTAAAAATACTTGCGCTACCGCCAACTACGCCCCCCAAAATTGTAGGTGTGATGGCCGATAAGCTGGTTGCGATGGCGGCTCCGGTCGCAGCTCCTGCCGCCGCTGTACCTGTTGTAACGGCAGTTGTTGCCGCCATATTCGCAGTAAATGATCCCGAAGCTGCACTATTTGTAATAAACATTTTTGCGGTTTCATAATCTTCGTGTTCTAAGGTCACCACAAACTCTGACCTTCTATAGAGTGGAATAGCACAAGGTGTGGGTTTGCAGCTGTGATATTCTGGTTGTAACTTTGGGTTTTTTTTGCGTGCTGCTTTACTCTTTGCTGTTTCAATAGATGTGGTCGCTTTTGCACCCTGAGGTACAGAGTCAATTCGGAAATGATCTGTGATTCCCCGATTCACTGTCGCGCAGCCAGATAGGCTGACTGCAATGAACAACACGCTTATGAGTAATGCAAGCCGTTTCATTTTGTAACCCCACTATTTAAGTCAGTTAAGGTGGATTTAGGAGCTAGAAATGCAGTAACAGGATTAGGGGATAAAGAGCGCCCTGCGCCTGTTGCAGCGTCGAGGATGATACCACCTCCAGCAGACATGAGCCCTCCGAAAATTATTGCCCCTCCCACGGGAATTCGTTTTAAAAGCTCAGGACTCCCGGCAACGACATGGCTTCCCTCTTGGGTGCCAGCAACAACAGCGCCTGTTGGAACAGAAGTTGCGCTGGTGGCGTTACTCGAAACAATTTTGAACTTTATGGATTCATACCCGTCTTTTTCTACCGTTAAAACAGGGGCAGCGCGGCGTGAAATATTTATACCGCAAGGCGTGGGTTCGCAGCCATAATATCCGTCAAAGTTGTTTTTAGGGGTTTTGTTCGGAATATCACTCACAACTCTCGCGCCGGCGGGTTCAGAATTTATATTTACCATTTCATGCGTGCCGCGTGTTGCGGTGGCGCAAGCGCTCATGGAAATACTAAGGCCAATCAAAAGTAAAATATGTCGTTTCATAAACGCCCTCCCAAAGTAAATATGCGAGGTCTTCGATTTGAACTCAAATCAGCTAAAGTTTCAGATGGTTGCAATAGCTTTCATAACTTTAATACTTCCCCTGCCAGATAAAGTGAGCCGCATATTAGTATACGTGGCGGCACAATGG
>JAHDDZ010000021.1 GCA_020629095.1 Candidatus Altimarinota bacterium
GCTGGATGAGCGACTGGGCCTTCTCTACGAGCCGTTGTTTTGCCATGCGAAATGTCGGGTGCTCTTCTCCGTTTCGATCAATTCCATAGCTTTCGCGCAGGTTTTTATAAATGATAAGCGAGGCCATTGCGTCATCTTGGCTGAGCTCTGTGCCACGACTGAGCACCGTGCGCAGGTGGTTCACGCGGGCGTCCAACCGAGACCGAACCTGGTCATTCAGCTCTTGTGGCAACAGCCGTCGCAGTGACGTGCTGGTGTCAACTGCGCCCAGCATTCTGTCTGACAGCCATGACACATTTCCATCTTCCATGCTTAAATAGAACCCGACCATGTCTTGAAAACGTGTCTGCACAATATCTCGCTCATTTCGGTTGGCAAAACTCTCCGTCTCAAGCATCTGCTCGAGGGTGCGCAGCGTCGCCAAGTTCATATCCAACGGATACTCGAGAAAGTGCACTGGCGATTCTCGCAGCTCTGGTGCACGGTCTGGAACAGCGTAGTGCTCCAGCCCCTCTACGCTTGGTTGATATATATTTTGAAACATAAATCGTGCATCAACCTGCCGCAGTCGGTAGGGTAAATGCATCATTCTTGAAGTCTAACAAATTCTGTTTGTGCTGCATCAAAAGCAATTTGCCCACCCTCACCATATTGCGCCTGCAGCGCTGCTTCCACATTTGCTTGGTTTGCGATGATAGCCGCTGCCAATGCCTGTTGGTCTGCAGCTGCTATTTGTGCTCCATCAACTGTTACATCCCCTCGTAGTAAGTTATTTATGTCTCCCAAACTCTTCACTGGAATATTTTGATTTACCCCATTTATGTTATACGCCATCTGCACAATTGGCTCTTGTTCGTCATTTGTCGTTGGGGTAAATGTCAAGTTTTGAGCAGGAACAGGGGGCGTTTGGGCTGTTGGTGTCGCCGCGACTGGGCTAGCTGTCGTAGGGAAATCAGATACCCCAATTGCTCCAAGCTCTCTTGCAACTTGGCTGTAAACAGATGGATCTTGATTTGGATTTTCAATAATTCTGTCAAGCTGGGCAATGGCTCTATCTCTTGATGCCTGAGGAACATTTTCCATCTCAGAGATCTTCCCTTTCATTGTTTTCAAATACTCTATTCCAGCCGCGGTGCTCATCCCCGTTGTTCCTTTTTTGCTGACTGTCTGGTGAAACGAATTCATTGCCTCATTTACATCTGTAAACTTCCGCCCCATTGTTTTCAGATTATTGGTCGCTGCCTGCAGCTCTTTGTCAAGGCTTGCTGGCCCAGTCATTCCCCGCAGCACTTGTTTTTGTTTTTCCAGCTGGTTTACCTGTGCACTGTTAATTATGTTTGGAATTGACTTCAGAGCCCCAAGTGACACGTTTGGCGACGCACTGCCAGATCCATCTTTGATACTAAAGATTGGACGATTTAAGATGCTGCTTGCAAGCAGGCTCCCAAAGCCCTCTGTGCCAGAAGCAATTGTTGAAACAACTCCATCAATAGAGGCAATTCCTGTATTGCTTGTTGCCCATTTTGCCGCCTGCCAAAAGACCACAACCGTCAAAATTTGCCATAGGAAACCGTATGTTCCGACTGTGAAAACATTACTACCAGCCCGCACAAAAACACCGTCTGTGCTGACGATCGACAGGTCCGACATACCCGAAATCATTATAAATGAAACTGCCATCGCAGCCGCAACTTTCAGCGGTAAAGTAAGTGCACCGACGACCTTTCCAACAAAGTCCCCACCACTACCGCCAATACCTAAAACAGCCGCAGCGATTAACAATGGCGAAGCTGCTATTGTCAGCCACAAAATGACCATTCTGGCCAGTAGCGCAACAAACATCATCGCCAGCGAAACCATATACAAAACACCCATTATCGCCGCAAAAAGACTATCTTGCGCGACTTCTGTCCAACTTCTAAAATTGATAAAATTGGTTCCTGTTTCCAGTTGGCTGGCGATCCTCGGCAGCTGCTCTAGTTGCTGAAAATAAACCCCAAATGCTAAGAATAAGTTATTTGCATTTGCCGAAGAACTGGTGCCCTGGCGGGCTTTGTCTAGATCAATGAAAAACAAACAATCAGTGCTTGGGGTGTCTTTTCCGGCACAAAATTGTTCGTTAATTCGCTTTGCAAATGTGAGGCAATTCCCAGCATTTTCGGAGTAACAAATCTCGCCTTTTTCATCGGTTCGTGACTCTAAAATATCCACCGTACTAGTGGCTCCAAACTGCTCAAGCGAGGTGTCTGCAAATGACATAATTGCGGTTGTGGCAATATCAACCCCGACGATGGCAAGTCGCACCACGGGTAGGCTAAAGTGAATAAGCACCATGGCCAAAATAACCCGTGGGAGCTTGTCCTTGATCTGCCAGTCTGCCACACCAAACAGGTTGGTAAACGCAAGCCCAACCAGTACAATCACAAAGCCAATGTAGGTTATATTTCGGATGGTAATCCACATCGGCCGCAGGCCGCTCATGGCCTCTTCTCCGATAATAAAATCTGACCCCAAAAGGTAGCCGCCAAGCTCTATCATCTTCAGTGACAGAAAGGTGAAAATCTGGATAAATAAGGTCAAAATGGAGGCGAAACCCTCGAGTGTCGCAGACTGCGCAAATGCCCGTGCAGACGGGAAAAACGCCCCCACAGCGACCAACGAAAGACACCCCGCCAAAAAAAATTTTCGGCGGTGGCCTGTTTTATTTGTTCCTTTTTTCATAAAACCCATCGCGTGATTATACCACAAATAATGCAAAAAACATAGTCTATATGCGGTCTTTTTGATGACATGAAGCTGCATTGAAACAAATAAAATATTGCCTATACTCAGGTCATGAGTTCCCCACTCCCTTTTGTAAATTTGCATACGCATAGCCAATACAGCCTGCTTGAGGCTTTGCCAAGCCCAGCAGAGCTGTTGACCCAGGCAAAAGCAATGGGTTGCCCCGCGGTCGCACTGACTGACCTGGGGCATGGATATGGCCTCGTTGACTTTGCCCAGCAGGCAAAGCAAATAGGCGACATTAAACCCATTTTTGGTGCCAAGTTGTGGCTGACCCCAGGTGCTCGTTTTGACCCGCAAATGCACCCAGAAACTGGCACGATTGTACTGCTGGCAGAAACAAATGCAGGCTATGAAAACCTGCTAAAATTGCTGAGCATCGGGTCGCTTGAAGGAGAGTTATATGGCAAGCAACGCATCGACTGGAAGACCCTAGAGGCACATAGCAAAGGGCTTATTTTACTGACCTCTGACACAGATGGCGCCCTCGCGAAAGCCCTAGAAAAAAGCCCTTCTGCGGCTGATAAGTGGCTAGAAAAAGCGCAGTCAGTCATGCCAGCGGTGTATGGCGAAATGATCGCGAAGAGGAGCTTCGAGACCAAATATTTGAACAATTATATTGCTCAAAAAGAGGTGCCACACATCGTTTCTAGTGCTGCTCGATATCTCTTTCCAGCAGACCAAAAAGCTGCTGAAATCCTTTATTGCATTGGTAAAGGAGGTGTCTACTCAGCTAATAATTTCAAGAGCCCAGTGGCCCATTCGCCATTTCAGTCATGGGAGGCAATGCTGCAAAATCTCGATTACATTGACACAGATGTGCTGGAGAAAGCCCGGAAAAATGGGATTGAAATAAGTGAGAAAATGAAAACAAAAATCAAATTTGGACAGAATCTTTTGCCCCATTTTCCGGTGCCAGAGGGGCAAACAACGGCATCTGAGTTGCGCCGAATGTGTCATGAGCTCGTCGCTGAGAAGTATCCGGATGCCGACAAGGAACTGCTAAAGACGATTGATGAGCGAATTGATTATGAGTTGTCTGTGATTGGAAAAATGGGATTTGAGGCATACTTTCTCATTGTGGAAGATTTCATCCGTTATGCGAAAGAAAATGGAATTGCCGTGGGGCCAGGGCGTGGGTCTGCTGCGGGGTCTATTGTGTCCTATTTGCTTGGCATTACGACAATTGACCCTATTGGATATGAACTACTTTTTGAGCGATTTTTGAACCCAGAGCGAATTTCTATGCCGGATATTGATATTGATTTTAGTGATGAGCGACGTGAAGAGGTTATGGAATATGTCTATGAACGATATGGCCGCGAGCGCGTTTCGAAGGTCTGCACGTTTGGTACCCTGTCGGCAAAGGCCGCACTGAAGGATGTGGGGCGGGCTTTCGGAGTGGAGTTTAGCATCATGAATGGGCTGACAAAACTGCTGCCGAGTCGCCCCGGGCTTGAGCTAGCAGATGCCGAACAGCAGATTGATTTTATGACAAAAGTACGCGCAAATCCACTTTTGAGCGATGTATTCGCGATTGCCAAAAAAGTGGAAGGATGCCCGCGCCACGTGAGTGTGCATGCGTGTGCGGTCATCATTGCGCGTGATCCGCTTGACTCTAGCTGTCCGTTGCAGTGGAGCCCAACCGATGACAACACAAAAATTACGCAATATCCATATCAGCAACTGGAAGAAATTGGGCTGCTGAAGATGGATTTCTTAGGGCTCAAAAACCTGAGCGTATTGGAAAAAACTCTTGCGAATATCAATCAAACAACTAGCACAGAAGTTGATTTAGATATGATTCCAATCGATGATGAAAAGGTTTTTGAGATGATTGGGCGTGGTGAAACAACCGGTGTCTTCCAGTTTGAAAGTGCCGGAATGCGGAGGTATTTGCAGGAGTTAAAACCAACTGAGTTTGAGGATTTGGTTGCCATGAATGCGCTATATCGGCCGGGTCCTATGGAATATATTCCTCAATACATCAACGGAAAACATGACCCAAAAAAGGTAAAATATATGCACCCAGTGCTTGAACCTTTGCTGAAAAAAACATATGGAATTGCTGTGTACCAAGAGCAGATTTTGCGCATTGCACAAGACTTTTCTGGGTTTTCACTGGGCGAAGCGGATATCCTCCGGAAGGCGATTGGGAAGAAAATTGCTCGCATTTTAAACAAACAGCGAAAAAAGTTTATTGAGGGAGCCGTCGAGAAAGGCTATGACGAGGCGCTAGCAGTCAAAATGTTCGATGAGATTATTGTGCCGTTTTCAGGCTATGGGTTCAACCGGAGCCACGCGGTGTGCTATGCCCGCATAGCCTATGAAACTGCATGGTGCCGGGCAAACTACCCAGTGCAGTTTATGGCCGCGATGATGACCGCAGACCGCAACAACACCGACCGAATTGCCATGGAAATGAACGAATGCGCCCAGATGGAAATCGAGGTTCTGCCGCCAGATGTAAACAGCTCAGACGCGCACTTTACCGTTGTCAAAACAGAAAGCGGCCAGCTCGGCATTCGCTTTGGGTTAACTGCGATAAAAGGCCTAGGAGAGGGTGCCGCAATGCAGATTATGAACGAACAAAAAATGAATGGCGGGTTTGCCGACGTAACTGATTTTATCAAGCGAGTGCCAGCAAAATTGACCAATAAAAAGACATTTGAGGCTCTGACATATGCCGGTGCGCTTGACAGCTTTGGCAACCGCGGGGCAATTGTTGCAGCCATTCCTGACCTGTTAAAATATGCAAAAGAAATCCATAAATCAGCTTCAACTGGACAGGTCGGGCTCTTTGGCGACTCGGCTGATGTGGCGCCATTTGTGCTACCACAAACAGAGGCAACTTCGGAGGAGATTCTTCTATGGGAAAAAGAAGCTCTCGGGCTGTATGTAAGTGACCACCCGCTTCGACCGTATACGAATTTTATACAAGAAAATGGGACGCCCATTATAGAGCTGAATGAAGATCTGATAAATAAGAAAATCGTGCTGCACGGAATGATTACAAAGGTGCGACGACTGACCACAAAAGCTGGTAAACCAATGGCGATATTGCAGTTGATGGATCATAGCGGAGAACTAGAAATTCCTGTTTTTCCAAACACATATGCCAGCATAAATACGCAAATTTTGACTGAGGACGCATTTGTAAAAATTGAGGGAAAAGTAAATAATCGCGATGAGACAATTGGGGTTGTAGCAAATATGATTACAACGGTTGTTCCCAAAAGTGATGCCCCACAAATAGCCTCAGAAAAGGTGATGATAGAAATTTCTCCTGCTGTGAAAAAGTCTACTGTTGATGAACTAAAAATACTTTTGAAGGAACACATGGCAGAAAATGGGGCGACCGTGCAGCTAAAAATGGGCACTACGGTTGTCGATGTGCCGTTTTTGGTCGAATACACAAATGAGCTAGATCGCTATGTGAAAGGGCTTCTTGGCTAATATTTCTCAACCGAAAGTGGGGTCACCCGAATCTTAATAGCCGTTACGGAGTAGCGCAAACCGAGCGCCTCAATGCGCTCTAAAATCATTGACTGGGTCGTATAAATTGCGCTTGCAGCTTGGGTGTTTTTGACGGATATTGTTAGCACGCCAGCCGCATATGAAACAGCAGTAGCCCCCTGTGGAAGAGCTGATTGAGCCTTTTTACAGACATAACTACCGATCGCCTGCGGCTGCATTTTGAGCTGCGCAGCAACCCGCGACAAGTAATCCCCCACCATCGAAAATCCCATTTGTGCTCGTTACGTACCTCGACTATACTCATGCCATGGAAACGCCGCAACCCATTTCTGGTGCCCCGCAAAAAAGCGAAACAACACAGATTTTAGACGCACTAAAACAGCAAAACGAGCTGCTGGCGCGACTAGTGGTCTATCCAACAAAGGCAAATGCAAAAATGAGCAGAGCCCAATGGTGGAGCACTATAAAGCTCGTGGGAACACTCTTCTTTACCCTCTATGCCCTCTGGCAAGCAAAGCTCTTTTTCACCGGGCTTTTCGGAGCCATTACACCAGATTTGTCAGGCATCAGCAGTGCCTTTCAAAATGCCACAAGTGGCTCGGGCGACAGCCTCAACTCGCTGCTGGAAAGCCTTTCTGCTCAGTTTGAGTAAATCACTTTTGGGGTGCAATAACATCAAAAATGGACCGCCCCGTCAACCGCTCGATGCACTTTCGCAGTGGAATAACCGGCACCCCAACCACATTTTGAAAGCTGCCGGAGAGCTCCTCAACCAACATCAACCCAGTCCCCAACACACTCCACGCGCCGCACTTGCCCGACCAGTCACCAAATGCTCCATATTTCTGCAGCATCTCTGGCGTAATATCTGCCCGAAACTGGGCGGTTGATTTCGCATAAAACGTCTCACAGACTGGCCTCCCACTAACAGTTCCCAGAACGCATACACCCGTTAAAATCTCTTGCTGTTTGCCCGCAAATGACACAATCATTTCTATCATCGCAGCCTTGCTTTCGGCCTTGCCGATGCTTTTTCCCTCAAGGGAAATCATGCTATCAAACCCTAAAATCAGGTAATCATTTTGCCCTTTATATCGCGGTGCAATCGACTCTGCTTTGCCTTTTGCGAAGCGCATAACCTGCTCGTGCGTTGGCTCATTTTGTGTAATAATTTCCTCATAATCTGGCTTTTCAACCGTGTAGGCAATGCCCAGCCGGTCAAACAGCGCAGCACGGTTTGGTGAAGATGAACCCAAGATTATCTGCATAGGTTAGGCAAAAATAAGAAGTGCCACACCCACAACGCCGCAATAGCCCCCAAACCACAACCAACGGGTGCTGACCCACCCCATCAGCCAGCGAATGCCCGCAAAGCTTGCCACCAACGCAACCATAAACCCAAGTGCATTTTGTAATGTCAATAGATCAGATCCTGCATCTGAGATACTAAAAACAAGTGCCGCCAAAATGGTCGGGACGCTGAGCAAAAATGAAAGCCGAGCGGCTTCTTTTCGCTGTATGCCAAGGAGTAATAAAACCGCTATAGTAAGGCCACTACGCGAAATCCCCGGCAGCGCGGCGACCCCCTGCATGACCCCAACCACTAGCGCATCTGTCGGCGTAAAAGTGAACCGATTACCGCGGCCTTTATTTGATATATATATAAGGAATGCTGTGACAAGCAGCGTGATACCCACAAGACGCAGGGTCAAATCGTCAGCAAACAGGTGCTGAACCCCCAATGCAACTGGCATTGTGCACATTGTGGCAAACAAAAGCAACACAGAATTTCTCTGAAAAAATGGTTTATCTGACACAAAAAACTCGTGTATGAGCTGAATAATATCTGACCAAAAATAGAGTACAACTGCCACCAAGCTAGCACCATGCAGCAGCACCTCAAGCGACACAGATGGCGACAGCCCCAACCACACCTGAGTCAAATGCAGATGCCCGCTAGAACTGACCGGCAAGAACTCTGTCAGCCCCTGAACCAAACCCAAAATGGCCGTCTGAATATAACTCATTACAACAAGAATGATAGTGGCAGGAAGGAAAAATGCAACCCCTTTTTGAATACATTTTGCATACAAAAAATGAGAACTATTTGTGCAAAAAAGCATCAATCAAATTGCATCTTTTTTGTCGACAAGTTCTACACGAAATTGTGCATAAAATACCCTTGACCTACTACATGTAGTTGTATAAACTTCTTTGGCGCACTAAATATAGTTCGTGGCACATAGCCTAATTGAATACATATTTGTATCAAAAAAGGTACAAAGAGCCACCAGTAGAACAGACGTGCTCTTCATTCTTTATTCTCCCCTTTTTTATGCCCCTCTCGGAAATCCGGAAACGCAGCGGACAAGTTGTCCCTTTTGACAGTGCTCGCATCACTCATGCCATCTCGAAGGCATCTCACTCGGTTGGAGTAACAATGGCAGAAGACTACCCGCAGCGAGTGACAGGCATGGTGATTGACCACCTACGTGAACAGTTTGCTGCGTCTGAGGATGTTCCGAGCGTTGAGCAGATTCAAAATGTGGTAGAACAAAAACTGGTTGAATCCGGTCAATATACCATCGCGAAGAGCTATATTGTGTATCGGGCAAATCACGAACGAATGCGAGCCGATCAACGCCTGAAGCAGATTGAGGAAAACCTTTTAAAGGTGAAAAAGCAAGATGGAACAATGGCTGTGTTTGATATACAGAAAGTGCGAAATGTGGTGGAACGAGTCGGGCAGCGGTTTCCACAAGTTGATACAGAGATGATTATCAAAGGCGTGCACCGAAATGTGTATGATGGAATTGACAGCGCAGGCGTGGCGCGAGCGCTGGTGATGGTGGCAAAAAGCCACATTGAACGTGACCCCGAGTATAGTTATTTTGCAGCAGGGCTATTGCTAGAAGCGACATATCGTGAGGTGTTTGCCACGAAATATGATGGCGATTCATTTGACACTGAATATCGAAATAGCTTTGCGCGCAACCTGAAACGAGGTGTGAAGGCAAAGCGGATTAACAAAGAGTTGGTAGACACATTTGACCTACAACAACTGCAATCAGCGCTGGTACTAGAACGTGATAACCTGCTGACATACTTGGGTGCGCAAACGCTCTATGACCGATATTTTATTCATATTAATGACGTAAAAATTGAGGCGCCGCAGCACTTTTGGATGCGCGTAGCAATGGGCCTAGCTCTCAACGAAAAGCCAGAAGAACGCACGCAATACGCAATAAAGTTCTATGAAATGCTGAGCAGCCTGCGGTTTGTAAACAGTACTCCTACGCTGTTTAATGCAGGCACGACTCATAGTCAGCTAAGCAGCTGTTATCTGAGCACCGTCAAAGACAGTCTCACACACATCTTTAAGGTGATTGGCGACAACGCACAACTGAGCAAATGGGCCGGCGGAATTGGGAATGACTGGACGCACGTGCGTGCCACAGGCGCGCGAATTCACGGCACAAACGGGCGAAGCCAGGGCGTGATCCCATTCCTCAAAATTGCCAATGACACGGCCGTGGCAGTGAACCAAGGTGGAAAGCGAAAAGGCGCTGTGGTGGCCTACCTCGAGAGCTGGCACTATGACGTAGAAGAGTTCCTTGAACTACGGAAAAACACAGGTGACGAGCGACGACGAACCCACGACATGAACACGGCCAACTGGATTCCGGACCTGTTTATGACCCGTGTGATGAGCGGCGGCGACTGGACGCTTTTCAGCCCAGACGAAGTGCCAGAGCTGCACGACACATATGGCAAGGAGTTCCAGGCGCACTATGAGCGATATGAAAAGTTGGCTGAAGAAGGCAAAATCAACGTGTGGAAGAAGATAAAGGCCGCTGATCTGTGGCGAAAAATGGTCACGATGCTATTTGAAACAGGGCACCCATGGATGACCTTTAAGGACCCGTGCAACCTGCGGTCACCGCAAGACCACGTGGGCGTGGTGCACAACAGTAATTTGTGCACGGAAATCACCCTCAACAACAGCAAAGAGGAAACGGCCGTGTGCAATTTGGGGTCAGTGAACTTGCGTGTGCACACGATGGACAACGGCGAAATCGACTGGGATATGATGCGTGAAACGGTCAAAACGGGCATGCGCATGCTGGATAATGTGATTGATATTAATATGTATCCGACGGACGAAACCAAGCACAGTAACAGCCTGCACCGGCCAGTTGGGCTGGGGGTAATGGGATATCAGGACGTGCTGTTTAAGAAGAAAATTGGGTTTGACACAGACCAAGCGGTAAAGATCAGTGACGAGCTGATGGAGGTGGTGAGCTACTATGCCATTGAAAGCAGCAGCGAACTCGCCGCTGAGCGGGGCAAATATGTGAGTTATGAAGGATCAAAATGGGATCGCGGGATATTCCCGCTCGACACCATCGCGCTGGTCGAGGAAGCCCGCGGAGTTGAGATTCCGCACGACCGCGACAGCAGTGGGCGCGTCGACTGGAACGCCCTGCGCGAGCACGTAAAGCTGCACGGCATGCGGAACAGCAACTGCCTGGCGATTGCGCCGACGGCCACCATTTCAAACATCAGCGGGTGCGTGCCGTGCATCGAGCCGATTTATAAAAACCTATACGTAAAATCGAACATGGGAGGCGAGTTTGTGGTCATTAACACATACCTCGTGGAAGACCTGAAAGCCCGCGGCCTATGGGACGAAGCGATGATTACGGCCATGAAAACGCACGACGGGAGCATTCAAAACATCGACCTGCCGGAGGACATGAAGGCGGTGTATAAAGAAGTGTTTGAGGTGCACGCGCAGTGGTTCATCAAACACGCAGCGGCGCGCGGAAAGTGGATTGATCAGGCGCAGAGCGTGAACATTTTCTAT
>JAHDDZ010000022.1:0-5433 GCA_020629095.1 Candidatus Altimarinota bacterium
TGGGCTACAGTTCGCAACACCTGCCACTCTGTATTGGCAAGGGTCATGCTTGGGCTGACTACAATTGACTCTCCCGTATGAATTCCGAGCGGATCAAAGTTCTCCATATTTACCACCGTAATGCAGTTGTCAGCGCCGTCGCGTACCACCTCATATTCAATTTCTTTCCAACCGCGTAAATCCTCCTCAATTAAAATTTGTGGGCTAAAAGCAAATGCGTCTTTTGCCATTTGTTCAAAATCCTCTGGCCGTTCACAAAAGCCAGAACCCTGCCCCCCAAGAGTAAAACCAGCCCGCATAATCATCGGGAAGCCAATTGTCTCAGCTGCTGACATGGCTTCATCCATGCTTCGTGCAGAGCGGCTTCGCGGCGTTAATATGTTTATCTTATGCAGCTCCTGCTTAAACAGTTCTCGGTCTTCTGTCAGGCGAATTGCCTCGACCCGAGTGCCCAAAACAGTTATATTTCGCTCCGCTAGAAATCCACTTTCCTCCAGGCTCAGTCCACAGTTGAGCGCTGTTTGACCCCCAAAGCTGAGCGCGAGGGCATCTGGTTTTTCGTGGTCTATGACCCGTTTTACAAAGCTGGGCTTGACTGGCAAATAGTAGATTTTGTCGGCTGTGACTGCCTTGCCACTAAACGCTGCTGGGTCTGTTTGAATTGTTGCGATGTTTGGGTTAATGAGAATTACCTCATGCCCAGCAGCCTTAAACGTTTTTATGGCCTGGCTGCCGCTGTAATCAAATTCGCCCGCTTCACCAATTTTGAGTGCGCCGGAACCGAGGAGGAGAATTTTCATAATTGGTCAATAAATCGATCAAAAAGCCACTGTGCGTCTTCTGGTCCAGCACAGGCTTCAGGGTGAAACTGCACACTGCTAAATGGTTTTGTTGTATGTTTTATACCCTCAACCGTTCGGTCATTTAGGTTTTCCATCCAGACTTCAAAATCATCTGGAAGAGTGTTTGCGTCAACTTCAAACCCGTGGTTTTGTGTGGTCACCATGCAGGGAGCACTGCCGTCCAGCACTGCTACGGGCTGGTTTGCGCCGCGGTGCCCATACTTCATTTTTTGCGTTTTGCCGCCAGCCCCTAGTGCCATTATCTGACATCCAAGGCATATTCCAAATACGGGCTTATCTTCCTCTATGCAGGCTTTCATAGAGTTAATCGTTTCTGTCACAGTCTCTGGGTCGCCAGGGCCATTACTGAAAAATACTCCATCAAAATCATGCTCTGTGTCATATGGATTTATGTCAAACGGCAGCCGAATAACGCGCACACCGCGGTTCAAAAAGTTTCTAAAAATACCTCCTTTTGCTCCACAGTCCACAAATGCGACGGTCTTGCCTGTTGGATTTGTAGGCTCTATTACACTTATTTTACTGGGGCTCACTTTGGGCACATATCGTTCATTCAGGGGGTCTGCATAATCCATCGGCGTATTTGATATAGCTCCGCGAATTGTACCCTGTTCACGCAGATGTTGGGTTAGGGCACGCGTGTCAACCCCGCTCAGAGCCGGTATTCCTTGGCTTTTGAGCCATTCTGTAAAGGTGCTATTGCTCAAATAATGACTTGCAATTTTGCTTTCTTCACATAGTAAAACGCCTTTGACCCAGATGCGAGATGACTCATATCTGGCATCAATTTCAGCCGCAAATGCTTCTGGGCGAAACACACCATAGTTTCCAATCAAGGGGCTGGTGAAACAGACAATCTGCCCATAATAACTGGGGTCTGTGAGCGTCTCAAGATATCCTGTCATACCAGTCGTAAAGACCACTTCGCCCACTGCTGGAGTGTCTGCGCCAAAACTTATTCCGCCCCATTCGGTGCCATCAGAAAGATATAATTTCATTCTTCGTTGCCTAGATTAATGAGTGGTACGGCACCGCTCTCTCCTCCAAAATAGGTCGTCGGATACGTTCCAGACCACTTGTTAATAGCCTCGCGCTGGTTTTCTAGCTGCTTATATTCAATAACCTGTGGCGTGATTTCTTGTTGAATCAACCGATTATATTCGGCTATACTCTCTCCCTCAAGTATCTTTGCTTGCTTGTCAGCCTCTGCAATTTTAATGGTCTGCTGCACCTGAATTTCTTTTTGCCGGAGCTTGTTTTCCTCGGTTTCGGCTTCTTGTTCAGCAATCTGCTTTCGCTCAATTGCGGCTTTAAACTCGGCATTAAAATCAAAATTAGTCAGCTCCACGTCCTCCAAAATGATGCCATCAACCGCTAATCGAGCCTTTAAATCTTCTATGATTTGATTACGAATTTCCTCCCGCTTAGTTAAAATCTCCGCTACTTTAAATTTTGCTGTATGCGTTTTTACCACATCAATCGCTCGTGGCACTACCTTTTTGTTTTCGAAATCAGTCCCCACAGTCTGATAAATCTTGCCGACCTGCGATGGCTCCAGATGATAGGTTATGACCGCATCGACATAGACATCTTGTAGGTCAGAACTAGCCGCAAGCATTCGCCCGTGCTGGCTGGCTCGCCCCATAAAGTCACTACTCGCGTAGCTCAGTGACTTGTTTCCGGTGCCGCCGCCCCCCGTAAAGACAATTCGCTGAGTGCGAACTGGCAGCTCGATTATGCTCTGGAAGTAGGGGACTTTGAGCTTTAGGCCTTCGTCGAGGACTTGCTCTTGCACTCCGCCTCGCAGTCGGTCAAATACCACTCCGCGGTTCCCGGCGTTAATGGTGACAAACGGGTTTGCGCCAGTTACAAGTAGTAGGATGAGGATAATCCAGAGAGTCCATTTACCGGTTTGGCGAATGCGTGCAATGACGTCTGCAGGAGTGGGAATGAGGGAGTTGTTCATGAGTGGAAAGGAAAGGGTTTTAGGTCATGTTTTCTTGCATTTGGTGGGCGACACGCAGAGCGATGGTCTCTTGGTTTTGGTTCGCTAAAATCTGTACACCAACAGGCAAACCTTCTGCCGTAGCGGTAATCGGCAAACTGATGCCACAAATGCCGGCGAGGTTACTGGGGATAGTAAATACGTCCTCGAGGTACATCTGCACCGGGTCACCGGTTTTTGACCCAATCTTAAACGCGGGCGTCGGGCTGGTCGGGCTCAGTAGGGCATCTACCGTTTTAAATGCATTATCAAAATCTTTTTTTATCAGTGTGCGAACGGCTTGCGCCTTGTTATAATAGGCATCATAAAACCCTGCACTGAGTGCATATGTGCCGATCATAATCCGCCGTTTCACCTCCGCGCCAATGCCTTTTGCGCGGCTTTGCGTATACATTTCTTGCAGGTCTTTTCCGTCTTCTGCGGTGCCATATCTCAGTCCGTCAAACCGAGCCATGTTGGCCGAAATCTCGCTCGGGGCCAGTACATAGTAACAGGCAGGAGCGTACTCTGTGTGTGGCAAACTGACCTCAACTAGTTCTGCTCCCAATTGGGTTAATATCACTTTTGCCTTGTTTAAACCGGCTTCAACCGCAGGGTCCATACCCTCTACCGTATACTCTTTCGGCACGCCGATTTTCATGCCCGTGAGGGGCTTTTTGATTTCTACTAAATAGTCTGGTCCCGGCGTTTGCAGCGTGTTACTGTCTTTTTCGTCATGGCCCGCAATGACCTGCAGCACCATCGCGCAGTCTTCCGCAGTTTTGGCCATTGGCCCTGGGCAGTCTAGGCTGCTGGCCATCGGGATAGTACCCCAACGGCTGACTCTGCCATAGGTTGGCTTCAGCCCCGTAATGCCACAAAAATGCGCTGGTTGGCGGATTGACCCTCCCGTGTCAGTACCGATGCTGGCCGCGCACATATGGCCTGCGACCGCTGCTGCACTGCCGCCGCTGCTGCCGCCTGGCACGCGCGTTGTGTCGTGGGGGTTTTTTGTAATTCCATAAAAGCTGGTCTCTGTGCTGCTTCCCATCGTGAACTCATCTGTGTTGACCTTGCCTAGTAGCACCACGCCTGCGGCTTTCAGCCGTGCCCAGAGGGTCGCGTCAAACGGGCTCGTGTAGCCCTGCAAGATGCCAGATGCTGCAGTTGTCGGTGTCTCAATCGTGCTGATCACATCTTTCATGCTCATCGGAATTCCGTCCAATTTGCTCAGCAATTTTCCGTCTTTTCGGCGCTGGTCACTGGCAGCAGCCATTTTACGCGCAGTGTCAAAACACGTGTGTACATAGGCATTTATTTCCCCGTCAGTTGCCTCAATCTGCGATATGTAAGCCTCAGTTATGGCACTACTTGTAAGCGTTCCGGCCTGCAGCGCGGTGCTCAACTCAGCTAGTGTTTTTGTTACAATCTCCATTATTTTATTTGGAATGGCCAGCATGCTATCAACCACTTTATGCGGGGTGCTGGCAACCAGTTTTTCTGGTGCAGTAAAAGCGTCAACCACGTCTGGGCGAGTCACATTTGTCAGCCCCGTGATGTTTGCAATCGGCTCAATGCCAGTTGTGTCGCACTCTTGCAGCTTGTCAATCCACCCTAAAATACTACTAAGTTCTTTACTGTATTGCACTGCCTCAGCGTCTGTAATAGCAATGCGAGCCAGCTTTGCCACGTGTCGAACTTCAGCCTCTGAAATGCTCATCTGGATTATCATACCTATTTTTTGCCTCGTGTGAAGTTTTTTTTTGGGTTTGCGAAAAAGCCTCCATCTGCGTATTTTAAACGCATGAATCCTCCTACTGTTTTTGTGGCTGGCGCGTTTGATGGGCTGCATGTCGGGCACCAGTGGCTGCTGTCTGTGGCGGCGCAGCTGGGTGCTGTTCGGTGCATAGTGGGGCGTGATGTGACTATTTTTAGACTGAAAGGAGAAGCCCCAAAAGTGGAAGAATCTGATCGACTGGAACGAGTGAAAGGTGAACTGGCGGCGTATGGCAGCGCGCACACAGCACGACTAGGAAACGCCAGTGGAGACCGCATGAGCACCTTGAAACAGATAAACCCAGACAGAGTTTTATTGGGCTATGACCAGCGGTTCACTGAAGAGGAAATCATAAAGGCCCTGCCAAACGTGCAGGTTGTGCGAGCTTCGGCATATGCCCCAGAGTACTTCAAAAGTAGTTATTTTAGATAAAAAAGGCCACTTGATGAGCGGCCTTTCAGCATCGGTTTTTTAATAGATTTTAGAGGAAATATGCCTCTATTTGAAAGCTCCCAGGGACTGTTTTTGGAGTGACCATGCACCAAGAATATGTTGTATCTGTATCTTGCAAATAGTCCAGTAATCTGGTTTCTATTTGTTTTGGGGTCATATCAATATCACTCGTTGAAAAATTGATCAGACTAACTCTTGGGTACTTGGAATCTTTTTTACACCCATAGAAAGATCCATCAGGCAGTTTTAACTTTGTAAAATGAAGAATGTCTAATTGCATTTGTATTGCATCCATAATTGATAAATATTTGTGACCGCTGCACCACAACTGGCACACTGGCCACAAATACTCATTA
>JAHDDZ010000022.1:5533-10982 GCA_020629095.1 Candidatus Altimarinota bacterium
ACGCTCAGCAGGTGTCGAATGTATGCCCGAGAGTAGCGGCTTGCGGGGCCTTTTGTGAGGTCGCAAATCGGACGTTTATCTTCTGCATATTTTGCATTGCCAATTCTCAGCGCGCCCTCCCACGAATACGCAATGCCATGCCGCGCGTTGCGCATGGGCAGTACACAATCAAAGCAGTCAACGCCCCGACTAATCGCCTGCAGCAGGTTGGTTGGCGTGCCAACCCCCATCAGGTACCGCACCTTATCTTCTGGCAGTTTTGGGGCCATTTCGTCCAGTACCTTATACATCTCCTCCTCAGGCTCACCAACGGCCAAACCGCCCAGCGCATAGCCATCAAAACCGACTTCCAGCAGCTGTTTCAGGCTCTGCTCGCGCAGCTCTGGAAAGCTTCCGCCTTGTACAATTCCAAACAGCAGCGCATCATTTTGCAGTCGTTGGTGCTCGTCTTTGCTGCGTTTTGCCCAGGCGGTTGTACGCTCTACTGCTTTTTTAATGCGCCAAAAGTCCCCGTCATTTGGCGGGCAATCGTCATAGCACATAATCATATCTGCCCCTAATTTGTGCTGAATTTGCATACTGCGCTCGGCATCCAGCCACATCACGCCGCCGTCGACATGGTTCCAAAACTTCACGCCCTCATCCGTTATTTTTTTGCGTTTCAGGCTATATACCTGAAAGCCCCCACTGTCAGTCAAAATCGGATTATCCCAATGCGCAAAGCCATGTAGCCCGCCTTGTCCAGCCACCAGTTCTTCTCCAGGGCGCACCGCTAAGTGGTAGGTGTTACACAACAAAACCTGGGTGTTTAGCTCCTCCAGGTCGCGCGCGCTAACGCCCGCTTTTACTGCGCCGCGGGTTCCCACTACCATAAAAAAGGGAGTCTGGATTTCGCCTCGACGCGTTTTCAGCACACCTCTGCGCGCTTTGCCACTGGTTGAAATCAGCTGATACGCTGGTCCTTTCATGCTTGCAGGCTACTCATTTTCGGCCAAGGCGTCCAGCGCATTTGTGGTCTCGTCATATGAAAACCCCTTTTGTTGAAGTGTTTTTCGCACGTGCATTTTCTGCTCATATTCGCTCATTTCTGGTTTTTTTCGCACTATATCCCTCATCCGTTTTCGGGCTACAGCAGTGGCATTTTCTACTTTTTCATCATCTGCATATTCCGCAAGGCCGGCTTCTATCGCCTCTTTTTTAACTCCTTTTTGCCGCAGTTTTTGGCGCATTTGCATAGCCCCCATGCGGGTTGTTAGCACCCAATGGCGCACCTGCGCACGGGCAAATCGTGTGTCTGACAGAGCATCCAGCTCTTCTAGCTCATCCAATAATTCTTCAAAATTCTCACTTGCTCCATATTTTTTTATCAGCTTTTTATCCATTTCTGCTCGGCACATTTCTCTTTTTGAAAGTAGAAAAATAGCATATTCTCGTGGCTTCATTGGGCAAAAAATGTATACGATAGATTGTGCTCTGGGTGCCGAATGTCACTTAGCGTATGGTTTCCGTGTGGGGTTTCGACTTTTATGCCTTGGGTTTCTGCTGGAAAAATGGTCAACAGGTGTGTCCCATTTATGGCTAATGCACGCGCCATTCGGCTATTATTTGTGACACGGAGGGTGTTGACCCCAGCCACCAAATCACCAATGACCGATATATTTCCATCATTGATTTGCACAGATGCAGAGCCGGCTTTTTGTATAACTTTTTCTGTGGCAGGCACCATTATTACAGGCTCTATTATAGTCTCAAGATGTTCTTCTGGTTCTTCAATAACTATGTTTTCTTGAGTCATATTTGCCTGCAACTGAGGGCTTTTTTGCATAACAGGCATTGTTCTTGCTGGTTCTTTTGGTACCGGATTTGTCTTTTTGGCAACTGGCTTTGGTTCAGAAAAAAGCTCTGCGGCACTTTCAAAAACAGGTGCGGGAACAGATCCATCGACTTCATCTTCTGCTATGGCTTTTGGAGTAATTTCATCTGAATACAAAAAAGGTTCAATTTGAGTGTTTTTGTTTGTACTTACAACCTCAATCAGCTGCTCTGGTTTGCTATTTGAAACTACATTTCGTGACTCATTATATCGATTGCCGAGCAGCCATCCGCCGCCAAACAAAACTAAAAGCAAGAGAATTCTTTTCATATTCTTATGCATTATACTGCCGAATGCCATAGTGGCAAATCTATTCGAAGTCAATTGTGATGCCTAGTTCTGTGAGGCGATTCCAAAAACTAGGAATTGATTTTTTTGTACAGGTGGGGTCTATGATTGACATGCCATCAACAATGCAACCTAGAATGCCAAAAGCCATGGCAATTCTATGGTCATCATATGTCTTGATTTGTGCCCCAAAAATGCCCGCTGGATTTCCAATAATTTCTATCCAGTCTTCTCCTATTGTTGTTTCCACGTTGCATTTTTGCAGCTCCGTTGCGAGAGCTAAGACTCGATCGCACTCTTTGTCGCGCAGGGTTCCCAGGCCAACCAATCGTGTTGTTCCCTTTGCCATAGCTGCCACAACGGCTACTGTCAGCGCGCTGTCGGGCATATTCCGTAGATCGAGTTCGCCGGCAGAAACAAGTGGCTGATTTTTCCCTCTACTTATAGTTATTCTCTTTTCAAATGCGTTTTGATTCATTTCTGCGCCAAATTGCTCTAACACAAGTGGCAGCATAATATCTGCTTGTTCTGTTTGCAGTGGCACGTGGCTGACTGAAATGGGCACACCAGAAAGCGCACCAAGCGCCCAAAAGTAACCAGCGCCAGTCATATCAATTTCACAGACGAGGCTTTTTGCCCTATATTTTTGTGGTTTCACTTTCCAAAGACTATTCATTGGGCGGCTGATTTGAACCCCAGCTTCATGCATTATCGCCTGAGTCATGTGCGCATATGACTCACTGGCAAGTACCCCCGTCATCCGCACTTCTATTCCACTCTGAAAAGCAGGTGCAGCTAGTAAAAGGGCGCTCAGAAACTGGCTCGATTTGCTTCCATCCAGCGTTACAACACCGCCCTCAAGTGTTTTGCCGATGACGTGCAGTGGCAAACTTCCTTCATTTTTCGTGTAATGAATTTCAGCACCTAGCTGCCGAAGTGCATCAACCAGCGCCCCAATTGGTCGTTCGCACAACCGCTCAGTTCCGTCCAATAGCCACTCGCCATCAGTAGTGGCTAGCAGCGCTAACAAAAATCGACTAACGGTTCCCGCAGCCCCACAATCGATTCGAACAAGGCCTTCTGGTGTTTTGTCTCGTTGCCCAATAGTATAGCCTTGAATGTCCTCTGAGACAGTCCAGCCAGCCTGCCATAAGCCAGCCGTGAGGAGCTTGGCATCCTCGGCCTCAGACGGGTTTTGTACTAATACATCGTGGGCTGTCAAGGCCCCGATGATAAGACACCGATTCACATAGCTCTTGCTGCCAGAAAGCTCTATCGGCAGCGGTTCTGAAAATTTTTTTGGGGTCAGGTGCGCAACGTGCATATCCGTATTATAGATATAAAAAAAGACCGCGCAAGGCGGTCTTTTTTCGAAGTGAAAAGGGGATTAGAATCCGCCTCCGTCATTTCGTGGTGGTCGTGGTTTTGCCACGTTTACTTGCAAAGTTCGGCCTCCGAACTCTTTGCCGTCCCACATAGTGATGCCGTCTTGTGCGGCTTCAGCAGTTGCCATTTCAACGAACCCAAACCCTCGGCTTCGGCCGCTGAATTTGTCAGTTACAATAATAGCATCCAGCACTTCGCCAGCTGGAGTAAATGCCTCGATGAGGTCTTCGCGTGTAGTACTCCACGGCAAGCCGCTTACGTACAGTCGATTCTGTTGCTCTGTCATAGTATGGTTATAAGAACACTCATAGACTACACGTTCCTTTGTTTTTGGCAAATCAATTTGCTGTTTTCTCTCTTTTTGTTAGTCTGTGGCTGACATGACATTTCTTCCGACAAACCCGTTTCTTGGCATCATAACTGGTAAAACACCGACTAAGGTTGTCTATGAAACAGACACAGTTATGGCCTTTTATGATATTGCACCACAGGCAAAAACCCATATTCTTATCATCCCTAAGCGCGAACTCGTGACGGCAAAAGACATGACAGCAGATGATGCGCAGCTTATGGGCGAGCTCATTTTAGCGTCAAAGGTAATAGCGGAGGAGCTCGGGCTAGAGGGGTATAAACTGCACATGAACGTAGGTGAGGCTGGTGGGCAGGTTGTGCCGCACGTGCACCTGCATATGCTGAGTTCCGACTATGCATCAAGTCTTTAGTGGAGGGCGTTTTGCCACTTTCGCGCGGTGCTGTTTTTGACCAGATTGGAGCTTTTTTGGCAGCGAATAAAGAGGGAATTTTAGCCGTTGTGGGCACCACGGCTAGTGGCAAAACGGGGTTAGCGATTGACATTGCAATGCAGTTTGGGGGCGAGATTATTATCAGCGATAGTCGACAAATGTATGCATCAGCGCGTACGCTGACGGCCGCACCGACTGATGCAGAATTGGCGCAAGTGCTACACCACGGAGCGCTTATGCTGCCACCAGAGCGGCATTTCCAGGCAAAAGAATATCAGGATTTTGCTTATAGTGCGATAGAAAAACTGCAGGAAAAGGGAAGGCAAGTCGTGCTGTGTGGCGGTACTATGCTGTGGGTAGATGCCGTATTGCTGGGCTATTCATTTGACGAGGCAGTGCCAAATGCGCCGCGTTGGCCACAGCTGATCGTGGCGCCATGGTGGCCGCGGAGTGTGCTCTATGAACGGATTAACGATCGGACGCAACTGATGTATGAGCAAGGGGCGTTGGCTGAGGCAATTGAGTTAGCCAAAAATTATCCACACATGGCACATAATATGGAGACGTGCGTGGGCGTGCCGCAGGCGCGGCTAGTCTTGGCTGGTGAAATGACCGAGGCAGAGTGGATTGCTGCCGTGGCGCAGGCGACACGAAATTATGCCAAGCGGCAACTGACCTGGTGGAGGGGGAGGGAAGAGGTCATTTGGCTGGACGCTGAAAGTGGTGTATAATAGTGGTATGACAACTGGCCCATCTTCAACACCTGGTGGAGCGCCCTCTGGAAGTGGATTTTGGGATAGGTTTAAAACAGTTTTTGGTAAAGGTGGAAAGAAGACTTTAGAGTATGGCAAAAAAACAAAAGATTGGTTCACTGGGGCAAACCTTCCGCCACGCCCAGATGGATATAAAAGCAATACACGAAAGGTGCTGGAAGCCACAGGAAAAGGAATAGGTAAAACAGGAAAGGCGATTGGAAAACATGTAATAGCTAAGCCAGCGGCTTGGGCAGGAAAAGGTATAGGAAAGGGTATTTCAGCCGGGGCTAGTTTGACGAGTGCTGAGCTAGCGGCATATGCGAATAGTGGCCGACTCGGAAAAAATATAAGCGCTGCTGCTCAGTGGGCGGCGGGAGGATTACTCCTTGACCAGACACTGGCCA
>JAHDDZ010000082.1 GCA_020629095.1 Candidatus Altimarinota bacterium
ATTTCCAGTTTCCAGCCGCAGCCGTTTGCGACCATGGTCAAGATGTCAACGAACCCCGTAACGCCTTTGTGCGCCTCGCTCAGGGCTGAATCCATATCATAGTTTTCGCGCACTTTTTGGCTGGCACTGTCTTGTGCTGCGTTCAGGTCACCCTCGTTTATTCCGCCTATCAAAAAGGTTTCGTCGGCGTCGAGCCACTGGTGCCGGATGTTATCATAGAGCACTTTTGTGTCTGGAAAAGAAGGGATTTTGACCGTCTTGGTTTTGTCGTCAAATGTCACTTTCACGCCCTCCATGTCGACCCCCGCGACCACCTTGCGGATGGCCCGCACATACAGCTCATTTGCATGAATTTTTCCAAACCGCCCCAGGTCCAGCAGCGTGCGCTCATACAGCACATCTTCGGCGCTCTCTTGCTCAAATGTGGCAATTTTAAACACCCGCTCAAACGCCTCGATGACTCGCCCCATGCTCTGCACCTCGATTTCCTCTGTGTCGTCCATCATCCAGTCCCAGACTACTCTTGCGCCCATCCCCATCAAAATCCCAATTACCATCCCAATGATAAATACGATAACCGGAAATCCTTCGGCCGATGCAATAGATTCCTTCAGCGCGCTCATGCCTTTTTCGCCCTTCATGACTGACAAAAACACATCTTGCATCTCGGCACTCAGGTTCGCCTCGGTCATCAGTTTTGTCATTTCTGACTGAGCTTCCTCGGCGCTGCTGGCCTGCGCCAGCTGTTCAGCTATGGCAGAGGCCTTGTCGATCATGTCTGCTTTGGGTGCATTTTCTTTCATGGTGTATGGGTTTATTATTGCTGTGGTGGTGTTTCGGTAAAGTCTGCATCGACCACGGGTTTGCCGTTGACTTCCTTTTTCAGGTCGCCCAGCTCACTGACATATGACTTAATTGCCTCCCATTTTTCCTTCATCCATGCCCCAATGTTGCCCAAGTCAAACCCATCCACCAGTTTGTTTAAGGCGGGTTTTATGTTGTTATTCAAGACCTCTCGGCCCATTTCAGAGTCGAGCAAAGTGCCCAGCATCGGCGATGTTTGATAGGCAAAAGTGCGTGCCATTCCTTCAAGCCCATTTATAAATGAGTTGCCCCCGGAAGCGGTTTCTTGACTGGTCATGGCTTCATTATACACTGCTTTTGGGCATTGTCAAAACAGAAAAGTGACCCACGAGTTTTATTCGTGGGTCGGCTTCTACATCATCATTTTGGTTGGTTTACAGCCGACAGGCCGCAATTGCAGCGGCAGCTGACTGCGCCAGCTCGGCTTTAATCTGGTCAATCGTCAGCTCAGCATTTCGCCGTTTCATGCTTGCTATTGCCTTTTTTTCAGCGGCTATTGCCGCTTCTTTAAACTTCCGGGTCATCCAAGTCTTGGAGTGCCCTTTGTTCGTTCCGTTTCCTGCTCGCTTGTGGCTTTCTGCCTGTGCCCGAACGAGAAATGTCTTTTACGGCGATTAGTGATCTCATAATTTCTTAATTTGTGGGCAATTGCCCGGGTTTGAAAATACCTGTCGCATCTGCGCAGGGTGCCTCCTTGTGTCTTGCAAGGAGCCACACTGCGCAGATGCACGCGCCGAAATGGATGTTAGATGATGATGTAAAAGAACGGCCTTGTGCAACACAAAACAATGGTTAGCAGCAAAGCACAAGTCTATTTTACGCAATTGCCCCAATGTGTCAAATTTTCTATGCGGCGGCTTAGGAACGGGTGACCGACTG
>JAHDDZ010000023.1 GCA_020629095.1 Candidatus Altimarinota bacterium
CCAGTAATACAGAAACCCTTTCTGGTCGTGCGTCCGAAGTGAAAGAGAGTTTTTTAATTTATATGCTTCTCTATTTTGCTTATTAGGCTATCAATTTCTTTTTTTACTGTTTCTATATTAGATAATAGTAATCCTTCTTTATATACTTTCCCTTCTTTTTCCTCAACAAGAGGTTCACCACTAATATAGATTTTATTTGGCTTTACATCTAAAACAACATTTTCACTTGCCTTTATTTCATCGATTGTTGAATTATTAGGAAAGCGCCCTTTTGCAATTACTAAATTTCTATCTTTTGTTAATCTTAATAAATGTGATTTATACTTTATTTTTAGCTTTGTCTTAGGCTCTGCTTCTCTGTTATCTACTTGCTCTAGGTCATTCAGAACAACAGTAAAATCATCTATTAACTTAGAAGCACTATTTACAAGGTATTCTCTAATTTCTTTTTCTTTTTGAAGTTCAATTTTTTCACTTCTTTTTTGATTTATATCAGTTTCTATTTCTGGCATTAGTTTATCCATTTCACTTTTTATGTTTTCTAAAACTCTTTTCTTTTTCCTCTCAGCTATTTCTTCTATACTTTTCTGTATTAAGTGCCTTTGGAGCTTCTTGAAAAACAAAGCGAGAGGGGGTCGATTGTAGTTTGTAGAGTAATTTCATCAGACCATTATAGCACAAAACCACAGAAAAAGAAAGCATTTACACGGGCAATTTATTTACTACAATAACCGCATGCAACAGATTACCACTGATTGGCTGCGCGAAAAATGGAAGGCATTTTGGAAGGAAAAAGGTCATGCCATAATCCCCTCTGCCAGTGTGCTGCCCGAAAATGACCCAACAGCGCTGTTTCACAATAGCGGAATGCACCCCCTTGTGCCATACCTGAGCGGCGAGCCACATCCAGCCGGAACGCGTCTGGCAAACAGTCAAAAGTGCATTCGCACAATTGATATTGATGAGGTGGGTGATGCGACTCATTTGACCTTTTTTGAGATGCTCGGAAACTGGTCTCTTGGTGACTTTTTTAAGCACGAACAGATTGGGTGGAGTTTTGAGTTTTTGACAGATGAGTTGAATTTGCCCCTTGAAAAGCTGGCCTTTAGCGTTTTTGCCGGGGACGAAAACGCTCCCCGCGATAGCGAGGCGGCTGCCAGATGGAAAGAATTAGGCGTGCCAGAAAATCGAATTGCATACCTTCCTATCAGTGAAAACTGGTGGGCAAAAGGTGACACGGGGCTATGTGGCCCAGACACAGAAATGTTTTATTGGACGGGCGAAAGCCCAGCACCGGCGTCGTTTCAAGACACACATGAAGACGAGCGATGGGTGGAAATCTGGAATGACGTATTTATGCAATTTGACCGAAAAGAGGATGGCACATTGGTTGATTTGCCAAGTAAAAATATTGATACAGGCATGGGGCTAGAGCGAACGGTGGCAGTTTTAAATGGCAAAAAATCGGTCTATGAAACAGATGCATTTGTGGATATTTTGGCGGTTATTGCAGCTATGGCGAATGATACCTCGTTGGCAAAAAACCCGAATCAGCAGACCGAAAAAGGAAACAGTGCGCGCATTATCGCTGATCATATTCGCACAGCCGTTGTGCTGATTGCAGATAGAGTTCTGCCAAGTAACACCGATCAGGGATACATCCTTCGGCGACTTCTTCGGAGAGCTATTCGCCATGGGCGAAAGCTGGGCATTAATCAAGATTTTACAGTGGATATTGCTGCCGCTGCAATTGCTAAATTGAGCAGCGCTTTCCCTGAAATAAAAAGCAAAAGTGAGGGAATAAAAACAGCACTACAAACAGAAGAACAGCAGTTTAGCAGCACCCTCTCTAAAGGCGAAAAAGAATTTTTAAAACTACTAGCAGCCACTAGCAATATCACAGGTGAGGGGGCATTTTACCTCTATGAAACCTATGGATTCCCCATTGAAATGACAGAGGAGCTAGCAGTAGAAAAGGGAATTACAGTAGATAGGTCTGGTTTTGAAACTGCCATGAAGGCACATCAGGCAAAGAGTCGAGAGGGTGCTGCGCAAAAGTTTGCTGGCGGTCTGGCAGATGATAGCACTGAAACAACAAATCTTCATACGGCAACGCACCTGATGCACGCTGGACTGCGAAAAGTACTGGGTGACCATGTATCTCAGCGAGGGAGCAACATTACTCCAGAGCGATTGCGGTTTGATTTTGGGCACCCAGAAAAGGTAATGCCAGAGCAGATTGCAGCGGTTGAAGAATATGTAAATGCAGCAATTGCTGCAGATGTTGAAATTAGCTGGAGCGAAATGCAAACAGATGAGGCTTTTGCCAGTGGGGCACTTGGGTTTTTTGGGCATAAATATGGCGACCGCGTGAAGGTATACGCCATGGGTGAGTGGAGCCGCGAAATCTGTGGTGGTCCACATGCAGAGCGCACCGGCGAGTTGGGCACATTTAAGATCAAAAAAGAACAAAGTGCATCAAAAGGCGTTCGCCGCATTAAGGCCATTCTATCATGAAATATATACTCCCCATTTTGGCTTTTTTGCTTCTTAGTTGTGGCACTAACACAACAGAAAAAATAAGCATTTCTGAGATAGAGCCCAAAGTAGAAATGCCTATTGTAGAGGGAGAAGCTAAGCCAGAACCAATTGAGGTGACATATTCGCCGCAAAACCAGTTTGACAGTGCTAACTGGCTTGCTGATATGGAGGGGCTAACGCGATATGAAATGCATCAAGATTTAATTAAAAACCACCTGCGTCGTGGTATGGCAAAAGCGTCTTTGGAGTCACTTGTCGGTGCACTCACCTGTAATAATGAAAACCACTGCCAGGTACCACTTGGAGCTATTCCAAACACGGCCGAGCAGCACTTTGTGCACTTTGAGCTTGACGCAGATGATAGGTATGTTCGCACAATTGTGCGATGATTTCCAACCACACAAAAGGTCTTGCCTATAGTCATATAGCAGCATTGCTGCTTTCGTTTCCGGCACTCTTTGCGAAGTCAATGCAGCTGGCGGCCCCCGCCATTATCTTTTGGAGACTGCTCGTTGCTGGTTTGGTGTTGCTGCTGGTGGCACACTTGCAGGGTCACTTAAAGTATATAACAAGAGAGCAATGGAAGCGATACATGCTCACGGGGATGATCATGGCAATCCACTGGGTATGCTTTTTTGAAGCCATTCAGCGCAGCACGGCCATTACTGGTCAGGTGCTGATGGCAGCCGTTCCACTAACTGTTTTGGCTATTGAGCCACTTTTTTATGGTGAAAAGTACACATGGCAAAAATCCCTTTTGTCGATTGGCGGGTTTGTTGGGGTCATGCTTGTTATTCTCTCACAGTCAGAAGATATGACCATCCCACTAGAGGCAATGGCCTATGGGCTTGCCTCGCTTTTGGGGGTTTCTGCCTTTTCGCTGCTTAACCGAAAAAATGTACGCGAGCGGCATGCTATTGGGGTTATGGCTATCCAGGTTAGTATTGGCTTTTTGGTGGTTGGGCTTATGCGCATTTTTCTGTTTACAGATATAAACTTTACACCAACGCCGCACGAGTGGGGGCTAATATTTCTTTTAGGGACCGTGTTTACGGCCGTGGCCCATACGCTTTATAGTGCATCATATAAGTTTATCAGTGTACAACTTGCTTCGGTTGCGATGAATTTGGAGCTGCTGTATTTGGCTTTCATGGCTTATTTTTTCTTTTCTGAGCCGGTCACGTGGGTTACTATTTTGGGCTCGATTATTGTGCTTTTTTGTGCATTTTCAGTGTCTCGCATCCGCTCATGAATATCCACATTGTCGGCATTGGCGGAATAGGAACCAGTGGTCTGGCGCAGTTTTTGGTGCACTTGAAGCATCGGGTTACTGGTTCAAATATGGGCAAAACAGAGGGAACGCGACTGCTTGAAAAGACTAAAATAGACCATCAAACAGAGCATGATGCTAATTTGGTTACACCAGATATTGACTTGGTTTTATACTCAGAAGCAGTGCCAAAAACCAATCCAGAGCGACTTCGGGCTGATGAATTAAAGATTCCCCAAAAGTCATATTTTGAGTATTTAGGGGAACTCTCTGCAGCGTATAAAACCATTGCAGTCGTGGGAACCCATGGTAAAACAACCACAGTTGGATTGCTTGCCAGTGGGCTTGTGGCAGCCGGTGTCGCTCCAAATGTGCTCATGGGGGCGGCAAACCCTATTTTATCTGGGGGGAACTTTCACATGGGGCGTTCTGATTGGCTGATTGTAGAAGCCTGTGAGTACCGTGAAAACTTTCGTACGCTGCAGCCAGAAATAGTCTTGCTGACCGACATTGAGCTTGATCATACAGATTATTATACGAGTCTAGATCAATATCTTTCAGCTATAAAAAAAGTAATAGGGAAGGCGAAAATTATCATTTGTCACAAGGGCGCGCGCAACACATCCGCATTACTGGGGGGGTTTTCTGGGGCGGTGATTTATACTGATAAAACAGCGCATTTTAATCTGCAAATTCCGGGAGAGTATAATCAAGAAAATGCCCGATTGGCAATGGCCGCTGCACATGAAATGGGAAATATCGATGCTGCACTTGTTACAAAAGGGATCGAGAGCTACTCCGGTGGAAGTCGTCGCCAGCAGTACCTAGGACAGCACAGTGGCCTGCACGTATACGACGATTATGGACATCACCCAACTGAGATTTCCCTGACGGCAGCAGCTATTCACTCTTTGCACCCAGGGGCACGGCTTGGCCTCATTTTTGAGCCACACCAGCACGCACGCACCATCTCATTTTTTAATGATTTTCTAAAAAGTTTCACAGTGGCCGATGCCGTTGCGCTGTGGCCAATTTATGCTGCCAGAGACTCAGCCGAGGATAAGCAGTTTACCATACACGAGTTTATCAAAAAAGACGCACAATTGTGCGTCGTAGAAACCCCAGAAAGTGCATATGATTGGGCAAAAAATGAACTAACAGAGGGCGATGTTTTGCTGTTCATGGGGGCTGGGGTAATCGACCAAGTAGCGCAAAAAGTAGTTGCGTTGCTGCAAAGCTCTGAATAGAATAAGGAGTGAACGAGCGCGTTCGCATGGCGGCGAGGTCATTTTCTCCGTTACCTTCATTCGGGAGCACCAAGAGATCCGTTCGTGGACGGTGATACGGAGCACCCACCTGACACACTGAGGGAACATGACTCGTAAGAAAACTGTGTCGGCGCGCTGGTTTTTTTTAGTTCTTTGTGTACCATAAATACCATGAAGCCACTTGATACTACGCATCCACTTGTCGCTGAACGCTTGAAAAAACGAGAAAAATGGAAAGAGCTCGGATTTGATTATCCGACAAAATTTGACCGAACACATACTGCATCGGAGGCAAAAATAGAAATAGAAGCACATGGAACGCGGGATACAAAATCAGTCATGGCAGACTGTCAGTCTAAAAAAATGGTCTGTGGACGGATAATGCAAATGCGTGATATGGGGAAGTTGATTTTTATGCAATTGCGAGATGTTTCAGGGGACTTGCAAATTTGTCTTAGCGAGACGGTCCTCAGTGAGCGTTTTACAGACTGGAAGGGGCTACTAGACCTCGGAGACATTATTGGCGTTTCTGGTGAGTTTTTTAGCACAAAGCATGGAGAGCCCAGCTTGATGGCGAGCTCTGTGACACCCCTTTCAAAAGCCCTGAGGCCATTACCAGAGAAGTTTCACGGGCTTACAGACACCGAGGCGCAGTATCGTCAGCGATACTTAGACCTGGCAACAAACCCAGAAACAGTTAGTCGGTTTCGGTCCCGTAGTCGGTTTATAAGTGCAGTACGGGAATTTTTAGACGCAAGAGACTTTCTTGAGGTTGAAACGCGGGTTTTGCAACCGCAGGCAGGAGGGGCTATGGCACAGGTTTTTGAGACCCACCACAATGCGCTTGATAAGGATTTTGCACTGCGAATAGCGCTTGAGCTTGATTTAAAAATGCTTACGGTTGGTGGCTTGGAGAGGGTTTATGAGATCGGAAAGTGTTTTCGAAATGAGGGCATTGACCCTAGTCACTTACAGGAATTTACTATGTTGGAGTGGTATGCTGCATATGCTGATATCGAGCAAAATATGAAGTGGTGCAGAGAGATGCTCTTAGAATCTGTTAAAAAGGCATTTGGAAAAACAAGTTTTGAGTTATCCACAAAAGGTGGTGAGCCGCTTTCAATTGAGCTTTCTGAGGACTGGGAGGTTGAGCGTTTTCCTGATCTGCTTCAACTTTATGCACAATTTGACATGCTTTCTAGTACAAAAAAAGAGGCTAAATTGGAATGTGTAAAACTTGGAATGCCAAGTGATGAAGCAGAAAAAATGGGGTATGCAAATCTTTTAGATTTTATTTATAAGAAAACAGCCCGTCCACATCTTCTAAAACCTACTTTTGTACTTGATTATCCTGCAGATTTGAAGCCGCTCGCGCGGCCAAATGGTGACGGAACAGCTAGTTGCTATCAATTGCTGATTGGTGGTTGGGAGGTGGTGAATGCCTATGGAGAGCTAGTTGATCCAACTATTCAGAGAGAATTGTTGAAAACTCAAGCAGCGGCAAAGGCCGCTGGAGACGTGGAGGCCATGAATGTGGATAACTCATTTTTGGCTGCTATGGAGCACGGAATGCTGATTCAAACAGGTTTTGGAATGGGGATAGATAGAATAGTTGCTCTTTTTTCGGGGCAATCAAATCTTAAGGACGTTGTGTTCTTCCCCATGATGAAGGAGTGATTGACAATTCACGAGTGAACTGGTATTAGTAGCACATGAATAGAAAGGATTGCAAGGTTATTGTTGACTGCGAATCTCCAGCCAGGGCCGAGGCCTTGCGCTTGGATCTCTTTTCGCGCCTAAAGAAAGAGTCAGGCATTTTAGATGTTTTTATCGAAAAATCTAACCCAATAGCCTATTCCGCCAAGAGCAGGCTTTTACAGCCAATCACGGATCCAGCACTTGCAACAGAGATGCTTTACAACTGGTTAAACTCTGGTGAGCACGCTCAATATGTCGCTGCAAGTGTAAATCTTTCTGGAAGGAATAAAATAGTAGAGATGGTAGACCCAATTGTGGATATCTTTTTAGAGGAATCACTTGAAAATATTATAAGTAATGAAAATTGTGCAAAAGTCGCATTGGCTGTTTTTCCTTTATTGGAAAAGGCTAAGCGCCTAACACCATCGCTCTTGGTTATGCGAAAAAGAATTCAACCATTTCTATTTCCTTTACCGGTTGATGGGAAATATGAAAAGTTGCGGTTATTGCAAAAAATTGTTAGAAGCTATTTGTCTATTGAGCTATTATTGCAAAACCCGCGACTTGTTGACGGGGCGCTGCAGTCTGCTTTTTCTGATTATAAAAGGCAGTATGCGGAGCAGTATATGAATGAGTTCCGAGTGTATATGACTGCCGCAAAAGAGGGGCACGAGTATTCAAAAAAGCTTCAAAAAATGATTGAGGCGACTTGTGCGCTGGATGAAATTGAAGCGCTTGGGCCGCCGCTTTCACGCATCGCCATGGCGGAGTTGGATACGTTTTTTGCCACAAATCCATACACCGATGTGGCAGAATCTGTTGTGAGGGCGCGGGTTGAAAGTGATGGTTTTTGGGAGAGTTTTGTGCTGGGAACCCCTCCACCGGATGAGGCATTTGTGCACCTAAAAAAGTCTATTGAGGGGTATTTTACCAAAAAGGTTTCACAGATAAAAACAGAAACAATTGATCAAATAATGAGTGAATCCGAAAACTCTGCAGCGCAGAAATTACTGTCTTTGTTGCAATTGTCTCACATTGATCAGATGGTGGAATTGCTCGTGGAAGACAAATCTGGTAGGGTGATCTCAGGACTTCGAGAGATTTTGATGAAGGGTAGGTGAAGTTTTTAAGGTGATTTCATGGTATGTCCATGAAATTTTTACTAGAATTTGGATTGTAATAACCCGCTCCTACATGAAAGTTCTCCTGGTTGAAGATGAAAATAACCTGCTCGAATTAGCAACTCAATCGCTTGAAAAGGCTGGGTTTACGGTCGATACTGCCACAGATGGGCAAACGGCTTTTGACAAGGCACAGTCAATATCATACGATTTGATTCTTTTAGATATAAAGCTGCCCCAAAAGAATGGGTTCGATGTTATTGCACAAATGCGCGCATTGGGAAATAATACACCAATATTGGTCGTTTCAAACTGCGCTGACGTTGCCGATCGGGTGCATGGTCTTAATCTCGGAGCCGATGATTATTTGGTAAAAAATGGAGCAATGGAGGAGTTGGTTGCGCGGTGTTTTGCGGTTGTGCGACGGCAGCACCACAGTCGCAGAAACATATTAAAATGCAAAGATATTGTTATCAATTTTGACGACATGTCTGTTTACAGGGGCGGAAAACTAGTGCAACTCAGTAAAAAGGAATTGGGGATATTGATCGAATTAGTGCGAAACAAAAATAGAATTGTGAGCCGAAGAGATATTGTCGAAAAGGTGTGGGGTGATCGGGACATGCCAGTAACAAGTAACACTATTGATGTACACATTAGAACCCTTCGAAATAAAATTGATCGCCCATTTGGACCAACAAAACCGGTCATCCATACAATCCGCGGCTTTGGCTACACCATGCGATCATGACAAGTTTGACCGAAATGGAGAACATATCTGCTGCTTTGTTGCAAGAACAAGACACGGTTAATGCACTTATTCACGCACTAAGAGAGCAGACAAGGGCATGGGATTTGATTATTCACCAATTGCAGCAGCCGTTGGCTGTTGTGCGTGGATATGCTGAGTTGCTAGTGGAAAAGCCAAACACAAAACAGGCGACACTCATTCACTCGCAGATTGTTGATCTGCAGAGCACAATTCAGAAATTGCTTTTGTGGCAAAAGCTTAAGACAAATAGGGCAAAGCCGCATTTTACTATGTGTGAGCTTGGCCGTTGGGGGAGACCTTTGGCAGAGTCATTTGCGGTAAATGTATCAGATCATGACTTCTTTTTTGTTGCTCCAAAGTGGGAGGACCCGATTGTGCAAATTGATGAAACATACCTACAAGAAGCTATTTGCACCTTGCTTCAAAACGCACAAAAGTACGTTCCGGCACAAAAATCTATTTGGGTTTCTATTCAAAAAGTCGGTGAATTTGCCGAGTTTTCAGTGACAGATAACGGAAATGGAATAAAAAAAGATGCGCGCGAAACGCTTTTTACTCCCTTTAAACAAGGTAAGGGTGCGACCGGAGGTGTTGGACTTGGGCTCGCGCTTTGTGCACAGATTGCCATGTTTCATAGTGGACAGTTGCTGTGCACAACAAAAGAAGGCGCTGGCACGCAGTTTACTATTCGGCTGCCGCTCGCGCCACAAAGGGAAAGAGCCTATTGAACAAAGAGGTTTCGATTAAACAGGGACTTGTTTTGCTCAAGGCCAAAAGTGATAACTTTTTGCCGAGAGCCATCTTTTCCAATAGAGGTGATCTCTGCCCGATGAGGGGTGATTCCGGCCTTTGATTTGTTTTCAACCGTAATCAGCATCGACCGTTTTTCGTTGTTTTGCTCATCTGGTTCGCCATCTGCCCCAATTGAAAACTGGTTTTGATTATACACCTGTACGATGCACGCCTCTTCGCCCAGGTTGCTTTTGTTTTGCGGCACGTCATTTGCCAAAACAGTTTCTATGCTGTTTGCATCTGATCCCAAGCAGATATTCAGCTCAAAACTATTCGGCTGGCTTGTGTCAGGAGTTGGCACGGTACCGGTTATTGTAAAAGCCTCCACGGCCGCCGTATCTGCCTCATATGACGTGATAAGCCCCGTCGGCACCTCATCCCTCCGGAGGATGAATTGTTTGGCCTCCTCGGGCCCAATGAGGAACGAAAATGACGAAACATTATTATTTATCGTGACCTCGTGGGTTGTTGTCTCATTCAGAGCTTCTGCTGGGCTATACGAATGCAGGTGCTCAATTTCGTTTTTTTGAAGCCATAAAAGCGCCTGTTCGACGCCAGACTCGGCAGCAAAATGAGCCCGCTCAGACTGCAGCATTTGTGCCGCAAAGGTGAGTTCTGTAAACAAAAGTTTTTGCACCCCAAGCCCGAGTGTCACGATCATTGCGCCCAATATAAAGGCGATAATCATAATATATCCTTCAGCTTTTTGTCGTATTTTCATCATCGATATTGTCTGCTAGAAAGGCTCGTTTCCAAATCCATTTTGATTGATTCATCATCTGCGCTCACAAAAGACAGGTCAACATCTACTCGTGGCTGATAGAGCTGTGCGCCCTCGCCTCGGTTTGGCACCGTGCTGGGTTGCACTACAAATGCCCCATCAGAAACAACAAGTCCGCCCGTTATGGGGGCAACTCGGTCGTTATATTGCATGAGGATTTTTCCATTTTTTATCTCAAAAGAAATATCATGCTCGACTTCGTTTTCGTCAATGTATGGCCCAATATGCAGCAGTGTTGTTTCGGTGCTGGCGTCACCGCCCTCATATGCGTCATAGTTAATTCCAAAATCTCGCACTTTGTCGGCAATTTTACTCATGCTGAGGGTCGCTGCTGACTGCGTATGTCGAAACTGGTCAATCTTTTGCTTGTTGGCCACCAGTGCTGCATAACTGGTCATAACCGCGCTAAGGATTATCCCACTTACGGTGATTGCCACCATCAGCTCCATTAGCGTAAAACCAGTTGTTTTGCGTATCATTTTTTCCACTGAGTAAGGATTTCGGCAGCACTAACTGATTTGTCTCGCCCTCTATAATTCCACTCCGTTAGGCACTCTGCCTTCATTTGCTCGGCTACAATATATGACCCACCGCCGCTCAGGGTCGGTCGCTCTTCGGTCAGTACATCAGATAAAATGAGCGTTCTAGTAAAAGTTGTTCCGTTTAATTCTGTTTCATTTTTCACTCCCCCAG
>JAHDDZ010000024.1 GCA_020629095.1 Candidatus Altimarinota bacterium
AGCACCTTCCCAAATAGAAGTGCCCGGGTGCTTCGTTTTTTTGAATCAATGAGCACACCAGAGTCACAAAACTGGCTGAAAAGTGCCGGTGCCATGAGCGAAACATTCTTGGCATATGTGGCTTTTGCTGATAACTTTAATATTTCTACAGCAGCTAGCGGAGCTGTCACGGTGCGACCATTGCAAGTCAGTGCACAGCTTGGAAGCGGAAAACAGAGAATCATTGAAGGAAGCACATTTGACAAGCTTGAAAAGCAGCTAACGGCAATTGCCAAAGGCAACAATCTTGACCTGACAGAAGAACTGGATATTTGATTTCTTGCAAAGTCAGAGACCCTCACGTATAATACTTTTTGATGACAGACCAAACAACACAAACACAGGGTGGGCAGAGTGGCTTTGACCCAGTTGCAGCTGCTCTTGCAGCACTTCCACTTGATCAGCTGGTGACCAAATCTGGCAAGAAAATAGGAGATTTTCAGATTCCTGAAAAGCTAAAAACAGATGACCCAGCGATGATCGATTTGGTCATGCGTAGTGAGGCGATGGACGATGCAGAGCGGCAGTATTGGTTTAATCTGACGGATGTGATGACGCCTGACCAGCTTGAAAAATTGCGTGGAATTTTGACTCGAGAGCGGCGAAAGCTGGCAGAAATCCATGTAAAATATGGTAAAAAACCGCCGATGGATCCGGCCTTAGCCGCAGAACAAGCCAAGTCAAAAGCCGAGGAACGAGTGCGTCAGCAACAAGAGCTGAAAGCCAGAGAAGCCGCTGAGAAAGCAGTAGAAGGTGGTGACGAATTGCTTAGTGGTGACGCGTGGAGCTAGCCCATTCATGCAGTGCCAACCACGGAAAAACAACCACTGCCCTATAAATTCTTCGCCATCGATGTGGTTGTAAAACAAGCCGCCAGAGCCATTCTAGCCCGATATGTTGGAGCAACGCTGGAGCCCTTTTTACACTTCCTGACCAAAAGTCAAACGTGCCACCAACCCCCATTGCAATTTTTACAGAGGGGAGATTTGATAGATTTTTAGTTATGAAAAACTCTTGTTTTGGGGCGCCAAATGCAACTAGTAAAATATCTGGTTTAGTTGCTTCTAGTTGCTCTGAAATAGCATCTGGCGTGCCATCTTCCGCCCCTGCAATTACTAGCTTCGGATGCTCTTTTTCAAGCCACTCTGCGGCTTTTTGCGCTACACCCTGCCCGCCATACAGATATACTGATTTGCCCATTTCAGCGGCCACTGCGCAGGCGGTCGCAGCCGCCGAAACACCAGTAACACGTGGTAGTTTTTTACCATAGAGCAAGCGAGAAAGCGCGGTAATGCCGATACCATCGACTATATTATAGGTTGATTGGAGTACTTCTGAAAAGGCTTCGCCGGACTGTGATGCAACCAAAAACTCTGGGTTGACCGTGGCCACATGCGTTTGCTTTTCTGCGCGAAGCCAGTCTTTGCAGTTGCGCGCAAATTGCGCTTGGTTACACTGTTGCAGCGGTATGCTTAATAGCTTCATCATGATCCAGTTTACTCATCGAAATGAAGGCTTCAAGTGCGAAAATTGTGGCTACACGGTGCCACCAGCACAGCAAACCTGCCGCAACCATTGCACACAGTGCCTCTTTAGCTTGCATGTTGACGTATTTCCAGGTGACCGAAAGTGTGGCTGTCAGTCACTCATGAAGCCTGTTCAGGTATTCATAGAAAAGGGAAGTGCGAGTGCGTTACTGCACAAGTGCACAAAATGTGGTCATGAACAAAAAAATAAAATTGCAGATGATGACAATAGAGAATCTATTATGCAAGTCTATGAGTTTAATTCTACACATAATATACATAAAAAATGAGCCACTATATCCTTGGTAAAATAATTTTATTACTACTAACAGCTTTGCTCATTGGCGGTTTTTTCGTGCTTATTTTATTGGCTAAAAAGCAGCGATTTGTCCTGTTTGGATTCCTCGCCTTTGCGATGGCTATCGGGTCATATGCTCGGTGGATTGAGCCCAATCAAATAGTGGTGAGAGAGGTCGAGCTGCCCTATTCGTTTGAGGAGCCAGTGCGGGTGGCCCTGTTGGCTGATTTTCATTTGGGGGCATATAGTTGTGCGGTCGATGTGACGCGCTGGGTTGGGTTTTTAAATGAGTCGGATGCTGATGTGGCGCTCATAGCAGGGGATTTTGTGTGGGGAGTTAAGGACAGAAACCAGCTGCGAGACTGGCTTGCGCCACTTGCTGAGGTGACGGTTCCGCTTTACGCCGTGCTCGGAAATCATGATTTGCCGTCGCAGGGAGAGTTGCCGGCGGATGATATTGTAGCTGAGCTGGAGGCACTTGGAGTAACGATGATAGATGACACAGCAACAACTATTTCAGTTGGTCAAAACAGCTTGCAGTTGGTTGGGTTGGGGGATTATTGGAATACTGAATATGACCGAAAGGTTATTGAAAATCTTGACCCAAATGAGCTGACGCTGCTTTTGACGCATAACCCTGATCGAATTCACGATGTGCATATTCCACAATCGATCGATCTGGCACTAGCGGGTCATACGCATGGGGGGCAGGTTTGGACTCCGGCATTCATTCGTCATTACATCATCCCTACCAGAAACGATTTTTTCCGTGGTTTGTCACTCGCAAATGGCATCCCAACATACGTTACATCTGGACTTGGAACTGGCGGTTTGCCGCTTCGAATCGGTGTAAAACCAGAGGTGGTTGTGTTCGTTTTTGGGGGGTGATTTAGTTGCTTGTGAACCACACAATTCCAGCGGCAATCGCAATGCAGAGTGCATATGCCGCAGCAAAATTGATCCAATGTAGATGTGGCATTTTGGTACTGATGTACCATAAAAACAAGTAAAACAAAACGGATGGAATCATCGCCCATAGGCTGCCCTGCATATATCCTGAAACGGTTTTGGGGGTTTTATCATTGAGTGTCAGCATGACATATCCTATCGCAGAGGCAATAGGAATACCCCCAATGACACCAGCAGCCCGGCTACCCAGCGCTTGACCAATCAGTAAAATGAGGCCAATAACAGCGCCCCCTAATATGCTTTTAATGAGTATTTCCATGGATGTCTACTTATAAATAAAGAATAAAACTGCACAATAAAACACTGTCACAATGACAAAATTGAGCCAGTGTGTGTTTGGAAATAGCAGCGTGACGCCCAGTAAGCTGAGCATATATGGAATGGCAGAAAGAGTACCCTGCACCGAGCCTTTTAGGAAATTGGTTACGTCCATAGTGCTGGTGACAGTAAGCAAAAAGAGGGGGTAGAGCACAATCCATTTGGTTGGTAATCCCCCAATAACACCCCCAATTTTTGAGCCGAATAGCTCAGCAGCCCAGAGAGAGAGAGACCGATAAGTGTCCCTCCAAGGAAGCTTTTAAGGATGATGTCTATTGCCGGCATCTAGGCGTGGTTTTGCTCGTATTCTTCTTTACACTCCGCCAAAAAGGCAAGTGCATCGCCTTTTCCTTTTACCCCAAGAATCTTCACTTCTTTGCCGGCTTCACGGTCTTTATAGTGGTTCAAGAACCACGTCATGTTCTCGAGCGTGTGGTGGTCAAAATCAGCTATGTCCATCACATTTTCTTGTCGGTGGTCACCAGCTGGAACAGCTAAAATCTTGTGGTCCAACTCGCCTGTGTCGTCCATCTCAATAATCCCTACAACCCGCACTGGCACAACGGTTCCAGAGTTAATCGATTGGCTGCAAACAATAATTACATCCATCGGGTCTTTATCATATTTATTCCACGTGCGCGGAAAAAATCCATAGTTTTGTGGGTAGGTCACCGGTGTTTTAAACAGCCGGTCAAGCATCATGCAGCCCATGTGCTCATTATATTCATACTTAATTGCAGACCCGCGCGGGATCTCTATCACCGCGTGAAACGTGTCTTTTTTGCCTTCCAGCGGAATGTCTGTAAATAGATTTGTCATTGTGTTTTTGATTATATTTTAAGTATTTCAAGCCCTGGTAACGCTTTTCCTTCCAGCAGTTCCAGCATGGCTCCGCCGCCGGTGCTCACGTGCGTGTAGCTGTCATGCGGCAGGTTGAACATATCAAGTGCAGCCAGTGTGTCGCCGCCCCCCAAAACTGTTTTAGCACTAGTCTTTGCGGCTGCTTTGGCCATCATTTCAGTTCCTTTTTGAAAGTGTTTTTGCTCAATCATGCCCATCGGGCCGTTCCAAATAAGCACCTTACTGTGCATTATGATCTCGGCAAAACTGGCGATTGTGTGTGCCCCAATATCATAAATCCGCATATCGCCCATCACGTCTTCCAGCGGCACATCCAGCGGATTATCGCTGTCGTGGCTATCAGCGCACATCACATCAACTGGCACATGAAATCCGCACCCGTGCGCGTCACAGATTCCCATAATTTCCATTGCAGTGTCTAACTTATCTGGCTGATGAAAGCTGGCCCCTACGTCAAACCCCTGTGCCGCCAAAAACGTATTTGCAAGGGCGCCGCCCACCAAAATGTTATCAGCAATTTTTGCAAATTGCTCGAGCACTGCAATTTTTGTATCGAGCTTTGCGCCGCCCACCATGACGGTCAGGCCAGGTTGTTTTTCATCGGTTAAATATGGTGACATAGCCTCCACTTCTTGTGCCACCAAAAGCCCTGCCACAGCTGGCATATAACGAGCCAAGCCAACCACACTGGCGTGCCCGCGGTGAGCTGTACCAAAGGCATCCATGACAAAAATCTCTCCGCCAATGTTCAGGAGTTCTTGCACAAAAGCAGGGTTATTTTTCTTTTCGCCTGGCCAAAAACGGGTGTTTTCATGTAGTTGTATTTTCGCCTCTGAGGGCGTAAAATCAGATCGATGTTCGACTTCCATATCAAGCAATTGCCCAAGCCGTTTGGCAATAGCAATAGTACTAAGAGACGGTTCTGCTATACCCTTTGGCCGACCCAGATGCGTCAGCAGGTGAATGCGCTTTGCGCCCATTTCTAGTAACTTTTTGATGGTCGGTAGCGAAGCCACAATCCGCGTGTCTTCAATGATTTTTTCGTCTTTCAACGGCACATTATAATCTGCCCGCACCACCACAATTTTGCCCTCTATATTCACGTCAGCCAGCGTTTTTAGGTTCATATATAGAGTATAATCAATTATTCGCTATATGCAAAAATAGGTAAATCGTCCTCAGTCGGATATTGCTCAAGCGCCTTAATGAGGCCCTTTAGCAGCTGCAGATTAGTAATCAGCGATATGTTTTTGTCTATCGCTTTTCGGCGAATGTAGTACCCGTCGCTGACCTCCTCGCAACTATATTTATTGGGGGTATTAATGACGAGCCGCACGTCGCCGCTGTCAATCGCGTCAATCACATTTGGGTGCTGGTCACTGATTTTATAGACCGTTGTTATCGCAACTCCCTCTGCCTGCAAAAAGGCGCTTGTGCCCTCTGTGCCAATAAGGCTATATCCCATTTCTATCAGCCGCTTTGCCAACGGAATAAATGCCGCTTTGTCGCGAACCTTGCCCAAGGTGACCAGTACCTGACTGCCCCGAGGTGGGATTATAAACCCAACTGAAATGAGGGATTTTAGCAGCGCCTCTTCAGCATTGTGCCCAAAGCAGGCAACCTCTCCGGTACTACTCATCTCGACTCCCAGCAGCGGGTCTGCGCCCTTTAACCGACTGAAGCTAAACTGCGCGGCTTTGACCCCCACGTGCTTAATCGTGCTCGGGTCAATTTGCTGCACAGGCACGTCCATGCCGAGCATAGATTGAATTGCAATCTCCATGAAGTTTTGCCCAAGCACCTTGCTGGCAAACGGAAAGCTCCGGCTCGCGCGCAGGTTACATTCAATCACCATAACGCGGTTTTCCTTCGCCAAAAACTGAATGTTAAAGGGCCCTGTAATGTTTAATTTCTTGGCTAGCTGCGTGGCGATTTGCCGCACTTGGCGCACAGTTTCGGTGTAAAGCGTTTGTGGGGGAAGTACAATTGTTGCGTCGCCACTGTGGACTCCAGCGTTTTCGACATGTTCTGCGATCGCACTACAGATGATAACTCCATCTTTTGCCACGCCATCAAACTCAACTTCTTTTGCATTTTCTTCAAACTTGCTCACGACCACACTCGCGTCGGTTTGCCCGACTGCGTTTTGCAGGTACTGAACCAGTGCCTCCTCGCCATTGGCCACAGCCATGGCCGCGCCACTCAGCACAAAACTGGGTCGCACCAAGACTGGAAACCCAACCTCGCGCGCAAAGGAAATGGCCTCTTCGGTTGTTGCAAACTGCTGCCACTGCGGCTGATCGATGCCAAGCTCGTCACACAGTGCACTAAAAGCGCCGCGGTCTTCACAGTTTTCAATGTCTTGCACGCTGGTCCCCAGCAGCGGAACACCTGCTGCATGCAGCTCTCGTAGCATATTTTGGGCAATTTGCCCACCGCTCGAGGCAATGACGCCATCTGGCTTTTCTTTTTTAATTATGTCTAGTACACGCTCGGTTGTTAGCTCATCAAAATAGAGCCGGTCGCATTCATCAAAATCGGTACTTACCGTTTCAGGGTTTGAGTTTATAAAAATAGTCTCATGCCCAAGTTTTCGTAGTGTGCGCAGCCCCTGCACGCCACACCAGTCAAATTCGACGCTGCTGCCGATACTATATGGGCCAGAACCAATGAGGAGGATTTTTCGTTTCATCGGGCATTATTCTACTCAAAAGTTTGGAAAAAGAAAACTTGCATTGCGCTTTTTTTTTCGTATGCTGCAACTCGTGCACGCGTAGCTCAGCTGGATAGAGCACCGGTCTTCGGAACCGGGTGTCGGGGGTTCGAATCCCTCCGCGTGTACCAACTGTATGAAATTAGAACTCTAACAGATCTATAAGATTTTAATAAAAATCTTTAGTTATTTTTCATCTCATTTTGAAAAACTGTTCTGATGCGTGATAATGCCGTGTACCACAGGAAAGAAATCGTGAAATGCCCTATAGGGCATTTTTTATTGTACCTCCAAATATACTGTAAGAGAACCTGTACTGCTGACATTGTACTCTAAGACCTCTTCGTCTATTGTGTCGCCATTAACATCTTGCAGATAGGGCCCAATGTCTGGGTTATCACTGTCATATGTTTGGGTGTCAATAAAACCAAACTTTGCCGGATTGTAAAAATCATATACCGTTCCAGTTCCTTCATATGCTAGGTCATAGCAAATTACGTCTCCCGTATAAAACGGGCCAGTTGTGCCGATATCTACGCCATCTCTAAAAACAGTTGTGAGAGTCTTGTTTACAGTAACTATGGTTGCACATTCATTTGTGCTATCTATGGCGTGTGCAAAGACGTTCATTGCTAAGATGTCACTATCGTTGATAACTCCATTTCCAGCAGAAACTGACCCTGCATATCCAGGTCGAAAGTTTACAAAATTTTGCACGGCTAAGATGTTTTGCCCGTCTAATTCTAATATGGTGGCTCGTCCTAGCGAATCAGTGGCTATGACTGTAGCCCCTGCAGTATTTGCCGTGTAGGCGCGAGTGTAGCTCATTGCAACGGTTGTAATCGTTCCAAATACATTAGTCGAAACTGGGTGACCAACTACCATATTGTGCGGCTGAATCGCTCCCGTCCAGGTTGATGGATATCCGATTGTGCCCATAAGCGTATCCCAACTTTGGTGATAATTAAGCTTAACGATATAGCCATTACAGTCTTGTGCCCAGTTATATAACTCGCTCATTTCGGCGGCAGTTACGTGCGTGTCATACTCGCCACCAAGCACAAAGACGTTGCAGCCTGCTGCATCCAAACTCGCTTGCGTGATGGTTCCACTGGCATTCCAATTAGCATAAAGCGTTATGGCTGTGGGGTGGTTTCCGCCTGCACCAAAGTTTGCTGTGTTAGTCAGTTTTGATCGAAAGTCAACCATGCTTCCTCCACCAAATCCCCAAAAATACCCAGCTCGATTATCCATGTGACATACAATACTGGTGGTTGTGCTTGTTGGTGGAACCGCAAAAACAGCTTTTGGAGGGGTTGAGAAGAACATTCCCCAAATGAGCAGTGCCCCTGCTAAAACAATAAAATACTTGCTAAATTGTATACTTTTGATGTTTTGTGACATGGTGGTAATCTTTTCAATTTTATATTATAATACAATAAAAACAATAATAAATCAAATTATTACCACCATGTCAAATGAGCGAGCGACTAGCTTTCGTCGTCCTCGTAGGGAATATAGTCTGCAGCAAGCGTGTCTATGATCGGAATGCCCTCATGATATACTTCTCGAGTCCAGTTGGTTTGCGCCCCGCTGACGAACCCGCCGCTGCTTTCAGTTTGCAGAAGCACCGTGTCGCGGTCTTTTGTTCCATACAGAAACAGCATAGCTTTTGTGCCGCGCACTTCGGTTCGCATAAGGACTGGTTTACCAGTGTCATTTCGAAATTTGACGTCTATGGTTGGGTTCCAGACAGTCGCATCGAGCCCCATTAGGGTGCCATAGTATGGCAGTGCGAAGCTGTGGTGCCTGTGCTCGACAATTGGTAAACCGGCCATATATGCTGCTCGAAACAGCGTCGTGCTGCTCTGGCAAACGCCTCCGCCGACTCCATCGACACTAACGCCGCGGTTGATTACTTTTGCGTTTTTATATCCTGTGTCCAGCGACACGTTGCCCACAGCGTCCCAAAACGAAAATGTTTTACCGGGTGCAATTACGTGTCCATCAAGCTTGGCAAACGAGTGTAGTACATTATGCTTACGCTCTGGGGTTGAGTTTTTAAAGTCTGTGACCCCCACACTCAGCAGCTCGGTCACGCCCCACTCGCGCAGCTCTGGGTTGGCCACGTCGTGCTGCACTTTTTCCAGCAGGTCAGGCGCTAGCGTGCCATAATTCCCCAAATGCCAGTCTTCGCTTATGGTGTGTAAAACGCCATCAGAAATGGTCAAATGCGGGTAATGCTCAGGCAGGGGACTTTCGTGCATGGTCACATGATTAGTATAAACCAGTGGCTCTGTCACAAAAACGGGCGCTGGAGCCGGCCGTGGCACAATGATTTTGATCTCTCCTGGCTGCACAACCTGACCAGTTGTGGGCATGTTTTCCCACGTTGTAACGGGCTGTGAATAGGTACTGCGGGTCCTGTTTACTGGCTGGCTGACAGTCTTTGTTCGCTCCGAAAGTGCCTGTCGCACCATGTCTGGTGTCATGCGCTGGGCACTGGCTGAAGACACAAATGAGCTCATGAGCACTGAAAAGACTGCGACTGCAGAGATAGTTTTCATCAATTATTTAGACGAGAAAGGGGGTGTTTTTGTTACGAACCGTGGGTTGACATTTGGCACAAAAAACGATTTATGCCACCATTCCAGCAGCCACTGTTTCATTATTTGCAGGGTTGATGAGTATCAAGCTCCCCGTTTGCTGGCAGTCTCGATAAGTATCAAAGGCAATTGGTTGAGCTGTTTTCAGGGTCAATTTTGCAATTCCATTCATACCTAGTTCGCGGTTTTCACTTGGATCAAGTGAGTGAATATCCACCACATATTCCAGATTTTCAACTCGGCATTTTACTTCTTGTCCACCAATTCGTAGCCAATACATCGCATTTTCATTCAGGGGCGTTTGGCTCATCCAGCACAGCATAATGCTCAGGTCGGTCCCCACTTTTGGTGTCATGTGTGGGGTACTCAAAAGCGACCCGCGTACAATATCAATTTCATCTGTCAGGCGCACACAAACAGACTGCCCTGGCAGTGACTCTTTCAAAGATTTTCCGTCCAGATCAATCGCAGCAATGGTGCTTTTCAGGCCACTTTCTGCGACCACAATTTCATCACCCACCTTCAGCACTCCAGCCGCTACACGACCGGCATATCCTCGATAGTCAGTTTCATGGTCACGGATCACATATTGTACCGGAAACCGCACAATTTCATGGCTGACGTCACTGGTCACGTGCACGTGCTCGAGGTAGTGCAGCAGGGTGCTGCCGTCATACCAGTCCATGTTTTCAGACCGATCGACCACGTTGTCACCTTCCAGCGCGCTGATCGGAATGCAACTCACATCCGCGATATCAGTTTTGGCCGTAAATGCCTCAATCTCGCCTACCATTTTTTCATACTGCTCTTCGCTCCAGTCGACCAAATCCATCTTGTTAATACACACAACCACGTGCTGCAACCGCAGCAAACTAGCAATAAACAAGTGCCGCCTAGACTGCTCGACCAGTCCATGGCGGGCGTCAACTAGCACAATCGCTACGCTGGCGGTGCTGGCACCTGTCACCATGTTTCGTGTGTATTGTGCGTGACCAGGGGTATCAGCGATAATAAAGCTCCGCTTTGGAGTTCTAAAATATCGATACGCGACATCAATCGTGATGCCCTGCTCGCGCTCCGCTCTCAGGCCATCGGTCAGCAAACTCAGGTCAAAGTCACCCCGTCCACGTCGTTTTGATGCGGTTTTAACCTGCTCCACTTGGTCTTCAAAAATACTTTTGCTGTCATAGAGCAGGCGGCCGATAAGAGTACTTTTTCCATCATCGACGCTGCCCATTGTCGTAAATCGTAGTAGATCAGTATGTGTCATTTTCTTTTGTTTTAGCC
>JAHDDZ010000025.1 GCA_020629095.1 Candidatus Altimarinota bacterium
GGTTTTGCGGCGGTATATTCATGGCTCAAAAACCCGAACTCAGCCAACTTTGTGGCGGTTGCCATCGCGGTTGCACTCATTCCATTTGTGTCGCTTTACGGGCTTTTTATTGCCACGGGTGAGTTTGCCCAAATTTTTCCACTCACAAAAGTCCTGCTCAGTAATCTGGTACTCATTATTTGTGGTGCGGTTGCGGCTTTTGGGCTGATCGGCCTGAAGGTGCAGCACGAAGAAGTAACGCAAGAACTGGAGGAAACATCTGCAAAAGTTGCCTAGTTCCACTCAAAATAAAGATGCTCAGGGATGCGTAAATCGATGTGCTTGAACCCGCGCGTGCTCAGTTCTATTTCTTGCGCAGAGGCCGCAAGTCGCTCCAGTTGGTCAATCAGCGGAATATTTAAATCAAACCACAGGGTCATGCGCCCGTCGGCCACCAGGTGCAGTTCGCGGGCTGCCCAAAGGATTTGCACCTCATCCGTAATAATCCCAAACCCTTTTAGTAGACCAGTTTGCGCGTCTCGTATAAATTGCACTTCGTCGGGGCTCAGAACCTGCGTGCTGGGTTGAATCGGCCTTTCGTGCTGGAGTATTTTCCAGCGTGGCAGCGACTCATCGGCATATCGGCGAATGGCCACGCCATCCTCTGTCATCACGCTCGTAATCGCATCAAAAGTGTTTTCGAGCAAGAAACTGGGCTGGCTAATTTCAACCGAAATACGAATTCCGTCTGGCCACAATTCTTCCATTTCAATGCTCCGGAAGGTTGGAAATCGCTCAAAGAGAATTGTCTCGACATCACTTTTTTGCAGGAAAAGTAGGTTTTTTCCTTTTATTTCAGAGAGTGCTGCCTCAACCTGGCCGGGGTCAAAACGAGCTGATTCTCTCTCGACTTCTATCCGCTTTAGCTCAAAATAGGGCGATGCAAAGGCAAAAGCGATGAACCCTCCCATGAGTAAGAGTATAGCAATCCCAAGAGCAGAAATGTGTAGGTACTGCTGTAAAATGCTTATCCCTTTCAGATATTCTTTCAACTTAAGCCCTTTGTTTCTCAGTTGTTTTCGCGGGCGAAAATCCCCTTGTGCAGAGGGAATCATCAGCTCTCGGCGCTGGTTTTTTTTGCGCTTATGCGCTTTTCGTCTCGAGCCAAACATGGCCTATACGGTCAATATGTCTGTCTCTTTTTTCTTTCCAATTTCTGCGACCTCTGTGTTGGCTTTGTCCACTATTTCTTGCACTTCTTTGTCCATTTTTTTGGCTTCATCTTCACTTATTTCTTTTTCATCTTTCAGCCGTTTTGTGGTCTTCAGTGCTTCGTGGCGGGCATTGCGTATGCTCACACGAGCCACTTCAACTTCTGTGTGCACAGTTTTGGTTAGCTGTTTTCGGCGTTCTTCTGTCAGTGGTGGCACACTGATCAACAGATGCTCGCCCATATTTGTTGGGTTTAAACCCACATTTGCAGCAATAATTCCTTTCTCAATATCTGCCATAATGGCCTTGTCCCACGGCTCAATGCGGAGTGTCTGCGCGTCTGGTACACTGATATTTGCAGCACCCTTAAGTGCTATCTTGCTGCCATATGCCTCGACCTGAATGTCCTCAACCAGCATTGTACTTGCGCGCCCAATTTGCAGTTTTGCCAGCTGTGTTTTCAGGTGGTCAGTTGCCTTGTTGATGTCAGTTTTCAGGTCGTGTGCCATGTGGTTTTGATTATTCTATAACGGGTCGAGATGAGTTTTCGACCACGTGGTTGATGCGCCGTGCACGCTGACTTCGATAGATATCCATTGCGACTCTATATGACGCAAACGAACTGAAGTCGCTGATGCTTGGTTGGCGAAATCCACCATACGTAAAATACTCCTCTGCGGTTTGAAACACAACTTTTTCTGTCCGAATTCGCTCTGTGGCATTGTCTGGAGCAGGTGCAAAAACGGCGTTAAGCGGCTCCATTGCACGGTTTTCTCGTGCAGTCTCAGCGCGTATAACAGTTGTGTGAAGCTGTGTTGTGCGTGTGATTACCCGAGGCTGGAAGCCTCGCATGTCAACCACAAATAGCTGTGTGCCCAAAGGCATTTGTGACATGGTCGGAGCGACTTGATTTGCCGTTCCATAAGTGCTCGGATAGCCTTGTGCAAGTGCAACTGGGGCAACTAAGAGCGCGAAAAAAGAAAGTATATATTTCATGAAATTTGGGTACAATACAAGGCTACCATACGAATAAAAAATACATTGTCAAGTTCTTGCACATTCTCATTTGTCTCAGTATAGTTCGCTTATGCGACTTCTCATTACAGGCGGGTGCGGGTTCATTGGCAGTAATTTTGTGCGATACATCCTCACAAACCGGCCAGATTGGCAGATTATAAATGTCGATGCGCTGACATATGCCGGTAATTTGGCAAACCTGCAGGGAGTTGATGCCGACCCGCGATATGCCTTTGTGCAGGGTAGCGTGGCTGATAAGCGGCTCATGCGCGAGGTGTTTGAGACACATAAGCCCGAGGGGCTTATTCACTTTGCGGCAGAGACTCATGTTGACCGTAGTATCAGCGACAGCACGCCATTTGTCGAAGCAAATATTGTGGGCACGCACACACTGCTTGAGCTTGCTCGCGAATATGAAATTGGGCGATATCATCAGGTCAGCACCGATGAAGTCTATGGAGACTTGGGCGACACGGTCGGCACATACTTCACCGAAGACACCCCGCTGGCGCCAAACTGCCCATATGCCGCCACCAAGGCTGCAGCCGACCTGTTGGTACTCAGCTGGTATGAAACCTATGGCCTAAATGCAGTCATCACCCGCTGCAGCAACAACTACGGGCCATATCAGTACCCCGAAAAGCTCATCCCATTTATGTTCAAAAAAGCGGTTGCCGGCAATGATTTAACGCTCTATGGCGACGGTAAAAATGTGCGTGACTGGCTCTATGTTGAGGATCACTGCAGCGCTATTTTAACTGTGTTTGAGCAGTCAAAACCCGGTGAGACATGGAACATTGGCGGGCACAACGAAAAGACCAATATAGATATTTGCGAACTGATTTTGGCCCACACGCCCAACACGGGTTCAGGCATCAGCTTCATCAGCGATAGGGCTGCGCACGACCGCCGATATGCCATTGATGCCAGTAAAATAGAGCGCGAGTTGGGTTGGCGACCGGCATATACCTTTGACCAGGCACTGCCGATGACCCTCGATTGGTATGCCGCCAACCCAGATTGGGTGCGCGACTGCGTTGAAAAAGACCGAACAAAGTGGTTTTCTGGCGGATAAAATATCATGAGCAAAGAGATTTTTGGCGACTTCACAAAATATAAAAACATAGGAAAAAAGCTCCACAATGTCTTTGCTGGAGCGAGTTTAACAATAGACGAGTTTGAAGAATTAGACACGGCTGGGGTCATTCTTCGGCTGGTGGAATTGGGCGAGGCCGAGTACTTTTTAAAGTACCCAAGCATTCTCTATCAGGTCATTTGGGGAGCAAAAAATGATGTGCTGTGGGGCGCTGTGCCAAGTAAAATTAAGGCGGAAGCAAAACAGTTTGCATCAGATCTGCGCAGCAGTTTTGGGGCGTAAGAAGAGCTCTGTTGCATTTGCAACAGAGCTCTTTCTCTTTTCGGTTTTGACCCTTTAAAAATAGACTCTCACATTGTCACCGCTTTTAATCTTTTTTGTAACAGATACTATCTGTTCGATTTTAGGCAAAAGGTCTGGATCAACTACTACGACATAGTAACTACCGCCAAGAATAAGAGAATAAGAATCGATATGAACATCTGCAAGCCCATTATCTGCAAAATGTTGTTTTTTGCTTTCAAGTGCAGATATTGACTTTTTTAAGTCTTCGCTTTCTCTGAATTCTCGATATGCAAGGTCTCCAGGATCCATTAGGATCTTCCGATGATACGGTATAAATGAATACATAATAACTAATTTTGGTTCGCCTTACCTATTTATATACATAAACAAAGCGAACCAAAACAGTCGGGTCAAAAGCCGAAAAGAGCAGATGCGGCCGCGGAGTATGAGTTCATACGCCAGTGGCACAAGGTGAATGTAGTGTATATGAATGAGCCTGTCAAATAGCTTGCGACTTGGCCTGTCGTGGCGTATCATGCACGCATATGGCAAAACAAAAGACCAGCTTTGTGTGCACAGACTGCGGCGAAACCAACCCGACCCAGCTGGGGAAATGCCCCAGTTGCGGGGCTTTTGGAACCATGAAAGCCTTTCGTGAAGCGCCGTCAGATGGCTCTGAAACGGCTGGAATCGGGGCAGGAGTTGACCTGTTAAACCAACCAAATGCTGAACCCGAAAATGGCTTTGTGCGTATAAAAACTGGTATAGATGACCTCGACCAGGTGCTGGGTGGGGGACTTGTTTCGGGCTCTGTGGTGCTCATGGGCGGCGCACCTGGTGTTGGAAAAAGCACCCTCGCGCTGCAGGTAGCAGGGCGGGTTGCTGGGGCGCATTACTACTCGGCAGAGGAAAGTGCCGCGCAGGTAAAAGCCCGCGCAAAGCGTTTGGGAGCTGGTATGCCAGCGCAGGTGGTGCATACGCAGTCGGTGGCGGATATCGCCCAAACCATTGCTGAGCACAGGCCGCCATTGGCTGTGGTTGATAGCATACAGCTGGTGGGTGACGACCTAACCAGTTTCGGCAGCATGAAGCAATTGCGACTGAATGCAGAGCTACTCGGACAGGTCGCGCGTGCGTCTGGCACGTGCATAATCTGCATTGGGCATGTCACCAAAGACGGCGAGCTAGCAGGGCCGCGGGTGCTCGAGCATTTAGTCGATACGGTATTAACACTAACGGGCGACCGCACCTCTGAGTTGCGCCTGCTGCGCAGCCCCAAAAACCGTTTTGGTAGTACGCTAGAGGTAGGGGTTTTTACCATGAATTCAAGTGGATTGCACCCAATTGAAAACCCTGCAGAGCATCTGCTGGCCGACCGGCCAGAGGGGGCAACGGGCAGCGCTATTACGATTATTCAAGAGGGCAACCGCAGCCTGCCGATGGAGGTGCAAGCACTGACCGTCAAAAGTCATTTTGGTATGCCGCGCCGCGCTGCGACTGGGCTTGGGCTAGCGCGGCTGCATGTGCTGCTCGCGGTCATAGAAAAGTTTAGCCCGGTCGGTTGCGGCGTGCATGACGTATATGTAAATGTAGTTGGTGGTCTGCCGATCACTGACAGGGCATCTGATCTTGCCATTGTGGCCGCAGTGCTGAGCAGCCGACTTGATATGCCTGTCAATGCAAATATTGCCCTATTTGGAGAAATCGGCCTGAGTGGAGAGGTGCGATCGGTGCAGCGTGCAAGTGCCAGAATAGATGAAGCACAGCGGCTTGGCTTCAGTTCAGTTTTTGCGCCAGAGGCATCGGCTAACGTGCATTGCAAGAGTCTCCGAGAATTGGTTCGAAAACTCTTTTCAAAAAAAGGTTGACAAGCGCCACCAATGAAATAGTATGCGCTGGCTCTTTTCGAGTACATCTTTACTACCTATGGCGCATGGCGACCACAAAAAAAGCTGCAGCAACGGAAAAAGAAGTGAAAAAGAAAACCGCTTCAAAAGCAACTAAAAAGGCGACTACCGCCAAGAAAGCTGCACCAAAGAAAACTGCCACAAAAAAAGCTGCTGCAAAGAAGCCAGAAGTTGCGCCGAAATTGCGAATTATTGTTCGTTCGTATGACTACACGGTCATTGATACAGCGGCAAAGAATATAATCGAAACAGCAGAACGAAATGGTTCTATGGTGAGTGGTCCTGTTCCACTTCCAACGAAGATTAAGAAGTATACAGTGAACCGATCTTTCTTTGTAAATAAAGATGCACGAGATCAGTATGAAATCCGGACACACAAGCGACTTATAGAGATCTCTGAGGCAACAGCAAAAACTGTTGAAGCCCTTGAAAACTTGAGTTTGCCAGCCGGTGTTGATGTTGAAATTAAGATGATTGCACAATAAGATGAAAGGAATTATTACTACAAAAGTCGGTATGTCACGGGTGATAGACCAAGAAACTGGTGTTATTACTCCGGTTACAGTCTTAAAGGCTGATGCGTGTGATATTTTGCAAGTAAAGACGACAGAAAAGGACGGATATAGCTCTGTTGTGATTGGCGGCTTTAAAAAAAACAAGGAGCGAAAAAATGCAAATAAGAACTATCGAGAGATTTGTGAGATTAAAATGGAAGACACAGAGGGGGCTGAAAGGGGTGGTCAAATCACAGCTGCAGACTTTGTAGATGTGGCAAGTGTCTGGGTGACCGGCACCACAAAGGGGCGAGGTTTTTCTGGCGTAATTAAGCGATGGGGGTTTCAGCGTGGTCGAGAGACGCATGGGAGTCATCATCATCGAGAGCCTGGTTCGGTTGGGATGTGTTCTAAGCCAGGAAAAATCCTAAAAGGGAAGAAGCTGCCAGGGCGATATGGTGGCGACAAGCAAACACTGCGAGGTGTGAAAATCATGCAAGTGGACGCTGAAAAAGGAATGATTGTAGTGAAGGGAAGCGTTCCTGGTGCAAAGAAATCATTGATATTTATTCGAGCATAATGGCAACTATTTATGATGTTAACGGAAAAGAGGCAGGCAAATTGAAGTTGCCGAAAGCTATGTTTGATGCAAAGATCAATGAGGATTTGATGCACCGTTCTGTGATTATGCGATTGGCGAATGCGCGAAATCCTATTGCGCACACCAAAACGCGTGGTGAAATTAAAGCAACAACAAAGAAGGCATTTCGACAAAAGGGGACGGGGAATGCTCGACGAGGTGCTATGAGCACAAATCTCCTTCGTGGTGGTGGTGTAACGCATGGTCCACGAAACACACGAAACTTTACCAAGCAGATGCCAAAGAAAGAACGACGATTGGCTCTCTTTAGTAGTTTGACTGTGCGAGCAAAAGAGAACGCAATCTGTGGCTTGAGCGGGATTTCAACAGATAAGCCAAACACAAAAGTCGCAGCAGGAGCCATTAAAAATATGCCAGAAGCAAAGCGATATTTATTTGTTTTGGAAAAAGGGGATACGGCTGCGCAAAAATCACTTCGAAACATCCCAAACACAAAAACAGTATGGGCAAGTTATTTGAACCCATATGATGTGCTTTTGTGTGACAAAATTTGTTTTGTGGGTGACGCGCTTAGTCAGGCAGAGAAAACATTTATTACAACCAAATAATGCGAGTTGACGAGATTTTATTGGCTCCGGTAGTGACTGAAAAGTCAGTTGCAATGAATGGGAAATATACCTTTAAAGTGAACACAGGCGCAACAAAAGCAGACGTTGCATCAGCAGTGAATGAGTTTTATGGCGTGACGGTTGAAAGCGTGCGAATGATTAACACTCCAGCGAAGTTCCGAACAGGTCGGCGCGGCCAAGCAACGCGAAAAAAAGCAGAAGCAAAAAAAGCGATTGTGACACTGAAAGACGGTGAATCGATCGATTATAACGCAATGAAATAATGGGAATACGAAAACTGCGACCGATGACAAATGGCCAGCGAAACATGGCTGTGCTTGACTATGAACAGGTGACGGGCAAGGCGCATGTTCGAGGTCTTTTAAAGGCAAAAAAGAAAGTAACTGGGCGAAGCCACGGAACGATTAGTATTCGTCACCGAGGTGGCGGGAGCCGACGACACTATCGTGTAGTTGATTTCAACGGACGTGCAAAATTGGGCGTTCCGGGAACGATTGCTGCAGTGGAGTATGATCCAAATCGAAATACGTTTATCGCCTTGGTGCACTATGCAGATGGGGATAAGCGATATCGTTTGGCGCACAAAGGTGCTACTGTTGGGCAAAAAGTTATTACTGATGTAAAGGCAAAAGCAGAAGATGGAAATCGAATGCAGGTGCAAAATGTACCAGTTGGGTTCCCAATTTACAATATTGAGATTACTCCAAACAAAGGCGGGCAAGTAGTGCGAAGCGCTGGTGGACAGGCAAAACTGGTGAGCCTGGAAGGGGAGATGGCACAAATAGAGCTGCCAAGCGGAGAAATTCGAATGATTGAAAAGACAAACTATGTGAGTATCGGAATCCTCAGCAATGAAGAGCTAGCGCTTGTGAAAGTCGGAAAAGCTGGTAAAACACGGCACAAAGGCCGACGACCACAGGTGCGAGGAAAGGCGATGAATCCAAATGACCATCCGCATGGAGGGGGTGAGGGGGCTTGTCCGATTGGGATGATCCACCCGAAAACACCATGGGGAGCCCCAGCGTTGGGTGTTAAAACTCGAAGTAAAAGAAAAGCAAGTGAGCGACTTATTGTGCGTTCTCGTCACCGAGCTAAGAAAAAATAATAGAAAAACACTATGACACGTTCAGCTAAAAAGGGACCATATATCGATGAGAGACTTGTGAAAAAAGTCGATGCAGTAAATGCAGAAGGCAAAAAGCGAGTTATCCGCACATGGAGCCGATCATGTACTATTACACCTGAGTTTGTTGGGCACACATTTGGTGTTTACAACGGAAAAGAGTTTATTCCGGTGTTTTGTTCAGAGGCGATGGTTGGTCACAAATTGGGCGAATTTAGCCCTACACGAAAGTTTCGAGGGCATGGTGGGCGATTGGCTAAGAAAGGGAAATAATCTCGTTTATTACATAATTATGAAAGCACATCTACGCGGCGTACGAATATCACCAAAGAAGACCAACATTGTTGCTGGTTTGATTCGGAAGAAGCCTGTAAATGAGGCACTTGATATGCTCCAATTTATTCCAAATAAAGCAGCACTTCCTTTGCGAAAATGCCTTAAAAGCGCTGTAGCAAATGCTGAAACAAATGATGGAAAGAAGGCAGTCGACCTTGTGGTTGAGACTGTTATTGTAAACAAAGGGGCAAAGCTTCGACGGTTTTTGCCATCAGCTCGAGGGCGAGCATTGCCAATTCGAAAACCACTGACACATATTAGCATCCACTTATCCTAATGGGAAAAAAAGTATCACCACATTCACTTCGCATTGGCATTACCCGCACATGGGACAGCCTTTGGTACTCAAAAGACAACTATAAAAAACAGTTCTTAGAAGATATTAAATTACGAGAATTTTTGCATAAAGAGTGCCAGAAAGCTGGCGTTGCTAAAGTGGAGATTGTCCGTACTGCTGGGAAAATCCAGGTAATGATTCATGCTGGGAAGCCTGGGATTATAATTGGCCGAAGTGGGGATGATATTAAAAAACTTGAACTAAAACTGCGTGAAAAGTTTGGATTAGTAATTGACGTAAACGTGCGTGAGGTGCGAAATGCTGATGCTAATGCCAAGCTAATCGCAGAGAGTATTGCAGACCAAATTACACGACGATTTCCATATCGACGAGTCTGTAAAATGGCTGTGCAACGTGGTATGGAAAATGGCCTGAAAGGAATTAAAATCCTTGTTAGCGGTCGTTTGAACGGGGTTGATATCGCCCGAAAAGAAAACTATACAGAAGGTACGGTTCCACTTCACACGCTGCGTGCAAATATTGATTATGCTACAGCAACAGCACCAACAACCTATGGGCAAATTGGTGTGAAAGTATGGACATACCACGGGCTGGTATTTAAAAATGACGCGTTAAACCAAATCCAGTAAGCTTCAAAAACACATTTGCAGAGTGCCCCCGTTCTGAATAGAATGGGGGTGTTTTTTTGTTCTTCATGCATAAATATTTACTAGCCTTCATGCCGTTTCTTACTGCTTGTGGCGCCACTCCTGTGGTAATTTTAGATGGACAGCCAGCAGTAAAAGCAGGTGGTGATACATTCCTTGTTAGCTTGGCAGAGACACCAAAAGAGCAGCAGCAGGGGCTGATGTACAGAGAGGAAATGCCGCAAAATGAGGGTATGCTGTTTCTCTTTGAAAGAGAAATTCCACATAATTTTTGGATGAAAAATACGCTTATTCCGCTTGATATTGTCTGGCTTGATGGTGAAAAACGAGTGATCGAGGTAATGACAATGCAGCCGTGCAAGGTGGAAAACTGCCCGTCGGATGGGCCAAAAGCGGCTTCGCTTTATGTGCTAGAGGTCAATGCAGGGGCATTTCACGGGCGGGTTGGCGAAGTGGTTGAGTTTATAAATATTCCACAAGCAGAGCTACAAAACTAGTTCTGTAGCCCATAAATCTCACGCGGTTTTGCACCGCGACTTTCGCCGATAATGCCTCTTTTTTCCATCTGGTCGAGGATCCGTGCAGCCCGCGCATACCCAATTTCCATCCGCCGCTGGAGGAAACTAGCAGAGGCTTTTTTGCTCTGCAGCACAATCTCTACGGCCTCATCAAACCGTGTATCCAGGTCTTTGTCATCAACTGTTTGCATGCCAGCTGTCAACACGCCCCCCTTCGCCATGCCGCTAATGTCAGCCTTTGTAATTGCGTCATTGGCTATCATCTCTGGGAACTGCAGCTTAATGTGGTTCGTCACCCGCTCGATCTCCTCATTGCTAATGTATACCCCCTGAATGCGCGTTAGGCTGCCACTGTTTCCGTCCAAG
>JAHDDZ010000026.1 GCA_020629095.1 Candidatus Altimarinota bacterium
AAATAGTTCACCTAAATAGTACCACCACTCGTCATTTATTGCAAACTGCTTTTATGATGATTTACTTTTCCAACTTTTAATCGTCCTTAATTCTCGAGTAGTTCAAAACAAGCTGAAATCTTGTTGTCTCTTATACTGATTGAAATAGGGTTATAGACCCCTTTCTCGTTCTGATGCCTCTCTTACTGTTATCATAAAGTGGGGGGATAGGTTATACATTTATTATTTGATCACTTCTCTAAAAAATCAAATCTAATGCATTTCTGATTATCCCTCCCGTTATGCTCTAGGTCAAAGGTTTTTATCCCACCACTTTCAAATGCTCCTCCTCGCACAGCACTTTTTCTGGTCTGTCAGGCGCATATGTTGTCATAATTTCTGTCCCAGAAATGGCACATTTTCGCTTATAGAGTTGCCGCGGATTACGCAAAGCCATATGCTCCTTATGTCTTTGGTCAGGATGTTTTTGTGGAATTGGCAAGCCCATTTTACGGTAAAACGCCAGCTCCGCCTTTTGGATTTTATAGTTTTTACCCGTCACAACGCAGGCCAAAACAGCATCACAGATGTCGTCTGAAACATCAGAAATGCTGTCTGGGATTACTATTGTTTGTGGCTGATATTCTTTTTTATTTTCATCTTTCCAGCGATAACCGCGAGATAGCGCCTCAGTTTTGGTCAGCGGATAAAAGTCGCCTGCTACAGAATTATTATAAGCGAAAGTGGTCAGCACATGCGCAGGAAACTGCCCCCATTCATCTGTTTCTTTCATATGTGAAATTACCTGCTCACGCAGCTGAAAGTACTCCTCTTTGCTATATTGCTTGTTTAAAATGCAGTATTGTTTGTGCTTGAGCCCCACACAGCCAAAGCAGTCACGGCAGCTCACACAACTATCACAGTAGGCCAAATCGTGGCAAAACCAGCTATAGTAGCACCACCGCAGATTAGTCGAACCGCGGCTGACCGCACACATGTGCAACAACTCACAGCCAGGCCAACCCGCGCTATAGCAGTGGTACACGTCTTTTCCGAAGTCAACTGAAATGCTATACGCACAGTCTTCGCTGTCATTTCCATCAAAACAATGATGCATGTTTTTACTGCGGTGGATATGGTCACCCAGTACATTTTCCACGTTCAGGTTATGCACCGCACGGTGCTCTGCGGTAGCATACATATCGCTAAAAAACGCAAGTCCCTGCTGCCACGTTGTCTGGCTACCACAAAAAATGCGGCTGTGCAGCGCCTCATATTCTGCTTTACTCACGGGCTTGTTAAACACGTAGTACTGCTTGTTTACTAAGTTTGAGCACCCAATGCAGTTTTTGCACCCACGCAGCTGAAAGCAAAAAGCGCAGTCGCTGCAGTTAAAAACATCTTGGCACTTGATGCATGAATAGCACCCCTCAGCGTCAATGCACTCATAGCACAGCTCAGAGTTGTTGGTCATGACGCAATCAAGGCAGTCGCGCGCGTTCACCATCCAATAGCTATAATGCGTGTCTTCGCACTTGGCCACAAGGCTATTTAAATAGCAGTTCCGGCTCTGGCGGATGTGCCCGTTATAATCACAGTTTTCGCTCTGAAAGACCGAAGTCCCCTCTCGTGGAACCCTGTTTTGCAGGGCTTTGAGCTGGTCAAAAAAAGACTGATTTGGGTCAAAATCTTGCCCATAGTCCAGCCCGCTCCAGCTGTCTCCCCACCAAATTTCATTGCTATAGACCGGAAACGGTACATTGGCTGCATAAGCACTCAGCATCATTTGACCTGTCTTGTCGCACTTTCGCCGAAATAAATGCCACTCGTTTCGCAGCGCCATAAGGCTTTTGAGGACTTCCTCTGGGCACAGCGTGGGCACCGGCACGCCCATTTTTGCGTAAAAAGCCATATCGCTTTCCGTCACTTCAAACTCCGTTCCAGAGGCAGCACAGGTACGTTTCATAGCCGTACCTTAGCACACTACTCGACCGCACGCAAATATGCCGCCTCGCACAGCACTTTCTCAGGTCTATTATACTAAAAATATGCGATAGAAGCAAAATGCTCGTTTTCCGTGTGCCATATGTCCCATGTGCGCCATTTCAAATGTATTGCTTTTTAACTAGACCTCGGCGCACTTTGTGCTAGACTCGAGGAGTGCTCCAGTAGCATTAATGCCCAATGAGTCTTTTGGGCTTTGCGCCCATTCTTTATATTTGTTCTAAAACCCATGAAAGCAACCGCCGAGCACCACCAACGCATTGCAGCATACACCTTTGCCGAGATCTATCCGCACTATGTCACCAAGGTCGAGAAAAAGGGCCGCACAAAATACGTTTGAGATGTTTTTTGCAGAGGCGAAACTGCACCCAAATGCGCGTTTGATTACGGGCACAATCTGCGGATATAAAATCGAAGAAATCGATAACGAGCTGACTCGGCAGGTGCGCTACCTTGATAAGCTGGTTGACGAGCTGGCCAAGGGCCGAAAGATGGAGAAAATCCTCCGGAAGGGGCAGTAGGTCACAGAGACGAGTATGCCCACCAGCCGACCGCTGCCACGGCGCCTGTCAGTGCCATCCCCCAGATGATGTCGATGCCGACCAGCGCCGCTGGCCATTCACGCAGCGTCGCCCAATTTGTCAGGTCATAGGTCGCATAGCACAGCCCCCCCAACAACGCCCCACGCACCAGCGCGTGCTGCAACGACCCCGCTGGCAGCACCGCAAAATAGAGCGTGCCCGCCAAGTAAAGCGCGTAAAACAAGGCCGCAGCGCCCCACACGACCTGGTCTGTCATCAGGTGACCAATGTATTTTTGATACATATTTTTGGCTATAAAACCGAGCCAAATGCTGTCAATCAGTAAAAATGCCACAAGCATCGCGAGGTAGGTTTTGAGGTAGATCATGGAAGTATGTTAGAAGAAATGCCCAGTTGGCGCAAAGGGCGGCACGGTTTTTTTATAGGTTTCATATGCATCTGAGCCCCGCATGGTGCGCTCGGTCATGGCGACCCCGCTGACTTTTAGCAGCAAAAATGTCATCAAAACAGGCGCCAAAATGCCCCACAGCGGCATTCCTAAAATGAGCCAATAGCCCCACCAAATGCAGCATTCGCCCCAATAATTTGGGTGGCGCGTGCGTGCCCACAGCCCCGTGGCCAAGACCTTTCCGGTGTTTGCTGGACTGGCTTTAAACCGCATCAGCTGCCAGTCGCCGCCGACTTCATAGGCCATGCCATAGACCCACAAAGCCCCCCCCAGCACCAACACCCACGAGGGTTCTGCCTCGACTTTTGGCACAACCAGAGCACCCAAAACCAACGCGATGATGCCCCCCTGAAGGACGAAAATCTGAAAGTATGACCGCCACCAAAACGTATCGCCCCAGTCTCGTCGCCACGCGGCATATCGCTTGTCTTCGGGCTTTTGAGCCATGCGCCACGCGATGTAACCCGACAACCGCACCTGGTGCAGCGTCAGCAAACCCAAAAAGAAAACAGACAGCGGCGCCACCAAAATGTGCCAACCCCAAGCCAAAACCACAAACCCAATGCCCCAGGCGCTGTCCATGATGTCTGCCCGCCCGAGCGCCAAAGAGGCGAAATACCACACCGATGTGTAGACAACGGCCGCCAATAAAAGGAAAATCATGGGGCTATGATACACTGGTTTTGGGTCGCAAACAACTCATTCAAAAGCCCTGCAACGCGCTTTTACGACGCACCAAAACTCATTCCCTCGGCTATTTCCTCAGCTGTTTTGGTGGCTATATCATATCGGACAAGTGAGAAAAGCGGGGCGTTTTCGGCATCAAAATAGGTATCGACCAACGAGCCAATGCCCGCATCTGGGTCATATCCTGAGACTGCCCGGCGGGCTTTTGTGCCATATATCAGCACCTCAGAGTGCGGAGCTTTCCACAGCGAGAGGATTTCTTGGTCGACCTCAAAAGCCGTCACCGCGCCCCAGCTGTCTGTGGCATATTCATATTTTCCGATCTGCCGCACATCGTTTTCGTCGGCATAGGTAAACCACAAGACCCCGTCGTCTGTCGGGTCAAAAATGGTCAACATCGTGTCGATTTCGGTCAGCGTGCTGCGCGATTCTCCGGTTTGGTCAAACAGAGTAATGGCAGATTCTCCACTGAAAAAGTCTCCATCGGCATAGGTTTTAAACCCGATGAACTGGCCGTTTGGGCTCATCCCGATGGCCTCAAACAGGTTGCCGATTGGCTTGCTGTCAGTCCCCTCTTGCGTCGGCGACAGGGCATATCCTTGGGTCTCGATGTCGATGCCCAGCAGCCACGCGTTGTCGGGGCTAAATGAGATAGGCGCGCCCGCCCCAAAGTCGTCATTCCAATATTCTATCCACGCGTCCTCGGCCGTGTCATAGAGCCACAGCGTGGGCGGTGCGTAGCTCTTTTTGGTCGCACGGTACAGCCCCAAAAGCTGCCCGTCGGGCGAAAGCATCAGGCGGTGCATGTTCCATTTCTTGGTCGGGAGGATGAGCTGAAGCCGCTCTGTGACTGGCTCAAGCTGATATAGCGACTGGATTATTGACCCGTCTTGTGCTTGCGCATGCGCGGGCGTTTGCTCAAAACCGAGGATGAAAATGCCGCCATCCGACACGGCATATTCGTTTACGACAAAGCCCTCGGGCGTGTGAAACTGGGTCGTTTTTGCCTGTAGGTCATATGACCCCAGCACGCCGCTGGGGGTAATGAAAAAGAATGTTTCGGGCGGAACAGGCACCGAAATCTGCATGTCTTTTGTGTTGTTTCCAAATCGGTTTTTGATGGAATCAAATGCTAGTTTTACTTTCTCTGACGGGGCAAACGGGGCACTTGGGCGGATGTACAAATCAGCCCCGACCGTGTCAATGGTGTAGGTTTCATCGGCCAGAGTAGCGCTTTGCACGGGGCTGTTTGCCCGCAGGTGGATGAAATCAGCCGTCGCAGAAACGACTTCCAGTGTTGTCGAAATCTCTTGCAGGCCGTAGGTTAGCCCCCCAGCAACCATCGCCAAACTGACAACCACGACCGATGAAATGATGGAAAATCGTTTCATATTATAAATATGGATTTATGGGAATATCGATCGGCTCGGCCGTTTCGGGCACCAGCCACACGTCGCCCTCGGGAGACAGTTGCATGGTGCCGGTGACCTGCCACCACGTATTGTGCTGCATGGCCGTGGTACGGTTGAGGCGTATGCCAACCGGCCTCCCATCAGCCGCACAGCACGACACCTGAAAGCGTGTTAGGTAGGCCGCGTCGCCATCAAGACTGACAAAACCAGACACTGTGGCCGCCTGGCCGATAAAGCTGGACTGCTCTGCCGACGAGTTGAGGATCCGCGCCCAGTCGCCAAATGTGCGCTGGGCGCTGTCAACCGCAAACGAAAACGGCGCCGGAGTCAGGTAGGTCGGGAGGTTTTGCCCCAGCCCACGCTGCAGCGCAGTGCTGGCACTGAGCGGCGTAGGGGGCACTAAGAACCCCAACACAATGGGCACCAAAACCGATGCCATCTGCCACGGTTTGACCACCTGTTTGACATGAGACACCGCATGCGGAAACAGCGTACCGCAGGCCCCCAGCAGGCACAAAAACGCCCCACCGCCGCCGACCAGCCACAGGTACCGGCTCGCGACATAATAAATCAGGGTGCCCTGTTGCAGCCGAAACAGCACGAGCGCGCCCAGTAAAATCGGAATCAGGAGCAGGCTGAGTCGTTTCATGTTAGAGGAAAAGGTAAAGCGCCATGGCGAAAATGTAAGTCAGTAGGCCGCTGACGAGTGCCATCAAAATGATAGCCTTGACCGTGAACGTCGTGCGCAGCATGACCAGCGCCTTGATGTCCATCATCGGCCCCCAAATGAGAAACCCAAGCAGCGCCGGCAGCGGAAACAGCGGGGCATATGCCAGTGCAAAAAAGCTGTCGACGTTGCTGCAGATGGACACCACAAACGCGAGAAGCATGAGGCTCAGGACGGCCATTGACGGGTTGGTGGCCAGCTCAAGAATTACCTCTCGTGGAATGAAAACCTGTGTCAGCGCGGCGATCGCGCCGCCCAAAACCATGATGCCCCCCATCTCAAAAAACTCGGTTAGGGCGTTTTGCACCATGCTTTCATTGGCCGAGTGGTTGTGCCCACAGCTCTCGGGTTCGGGCTCGTCTGCCGCAAACCGCGACACGCTGCCCTTGGGCGCAAACGAAAACAGCACCCCCACCAGCACGGCGATGATGAAGCTGATGACCACCCGCACGATAGTGACTTCTATTTGATAGGGAAAAGCCGCCAGAGTTGCGACAATGACGATCGGGTTCAACACCGGCGCCCCCAACAAAAACGAAATGGCGATGTGCGGCGACACGCCTTTTTTCAGCAGGCGCCGCGCCACAGGAATGTTCCCACACTCGCAGACCGGAAAGACAAACCCGATCAAACTGCCATATGCACACCCCAGCAGCACATTTTTCGGAGTATATTTAAGGAGGGTTTCCTGGGTCACAAACTGCTGTATGACCGATGAAACCACCACACCGAGCAAGATAAACGGAATTGCCTCGAAGAAAATTCCGAGGAAAATTGTAAGACTGTCTTGCAGCAGTTCGGTGGGCATGATTATTTTTTGTGGTTCGGAACGTGCACAAACATACTCAGGAAAAATGCTCCAAGGAGAGTCAAAATGCCAGACTCATGAAACAGCTCTATGCCGCTGTGGGCAGTCAAAAAAGCCAAAAACCACACACCACAAAGCAGCACAAAACTGATGACTTTTTGGTGCGTTTTTGGCCAATAAAGACTGATCATTATCCCGACAATTATATCTATGATGAAGTGCGATGCAAATGCGATAATACCGGCAATATTCAGCACTGTGTTTGTCTCTTCCATCATCTCAAGCCGCAGGTCCGCCTCTGGAAAGAAATGCACCACAAACGCCACCGTCGCCAAAATGTGTGGCCAAAACGATGTATGCTGGCAGTTTGTGTGGCCGCACGGTACCAGCTTTTGCAGGGCCGGACGATGCCACAGCCACACAAAGAGAATCAGCAACAGCACCCCAACCAGCATCTCGGGCGACAGCACCCCCTCGAGAAAATGCAGTGCGCCCTCTGCGGCTTCTTCGGCACCATGGCCATGGTCGTGGTCATCGCCCAGCAGCAAAAACGTTCCGTGCCCTGCCATATGCACAGCGATGAACGCAAAAAGTGGAGCAGAAATCCACTCCAGCACATTACGAATAGTTGTCGTATTCATGAAAAAAGGTTAAAATGTATTACTAGAAGTGCACTTTTTGCACGTGCCCGAAAATGAAAGATGCATTGATTCTATTTGTTTGTTGGGCATTTTTTGTTGCACATTGGGCAAAAAACTGTGCATAGGAATATCGCTGAGGCACTCGACCGTGTCACACTGAGTGCACAAAAGGTGGCCGTGTGGTGTGGTGTGCTTTTCATAGAGCGCAGCGCCCCCCGGCACCTGCACCGCGCGCAACACCCCCGCCGCACAAAACCGGTCGAGCATGCGATACAGCGTAGTCTTATTGGGCGCTTGTCCTTGCCGCTGCAAAACCTCCAACAGGTCAGCCACCGACAGCGGCGACTTGCTTGTTTCAAACAGGTTTTGGACCATGACCGATAGCTTTGTTTTTCCCATGTTACTGCCATCTTACGCATCACCACCAAAAAAGCAACCAAGTTGCGTTTTAGCAAGAAGACTTTCAATTTAAAAAAGCACTAACAGTTAACCGTTAATGCTTTTTTATTAAATATTCTGTTTTACGCCACATCATCTCCAACAGCTTTTCCTTCATTTTGCGCCATATAGTACTCGGCATTTACCTTATATTCTAGGTACTCTCGAAGTGTTTTAAAGCTATCTCCGAGCTTTGCACGCGGGCCAGTTGGGGCACCATTTTTAAACTCCTGCCCATCAGATGACTTAAGCCATCCGCGCAGTTGATATAGTGCATGATCTACTAAACCACTCTCGCCTAATTCTCGGGCCAAAAAATACTGGATTTTTTGCCCTGCATTGTGCTTAAAAATGTTCAAGTCTTCAGCGTCCCATGTGCCAGCTCCCTCTAGTTCATTCCAGCTTAGGTCTCCAAATTCTTCCATGAAGTCTGCTGTCTGTTTTTCATTTAACGCCAGTCCAAAAATTCCAATTTGCACCTGAACTTCTGTTTTATCCTTCATTCGCTCCTCTATATCATCATTTATCACCTCACCAATTCCATCAATATTTTCGGTCAAAATGCGCCGAGCCTCTGCCCGAATCTGATCCATCAGCGGTTTTGATAGCACATAATTGGGTTGCACATATGGGTTTTGTGGTTTCTGCATCGCCTCATCTGACAGATATTCATCGCCCTCTGTCAGTGTGCCAAACAGCCGGTGCGCTTGGTTTATTGTCTTCATCGTGTTGCTTGCGCCCTCGCTGTCAGCAACATATCCATCGATGTTCCCACGCCCAAACATCATGCCAAATTGGTTGGCATACTTAGGATTACTACTATAGGAATTGATCACATACATCATCAACTGAAATGCCTTCACCACATTGTCACTTCCATTTCCCGCATAATCAATATTATTTGGGTTAAAGTCACGTGTCAGTTCTAGCGCATATTCCAAACTCTCAAAGACCTCGGAAGGGCTCATTTGCGGCATATCATTCACATCTACCATTCGCTCACCAAACTTCTCCATGGCTTTTGTGCGGTGCACTTGGTACCCCTTTGCAAATACATCTGGATCAGTTTTTTCTACTTGCTGGGTGCGCACACTGTCTTGTGGTGTGTCGTCTGGTCCCTTTGGCACTGATTGAAACACAAACCTGCAGTTGGGCTGTCGAACTAAGGAATAAAGAAACTTCATATGAATTATGATAAATGAAAATAAATTATAGCATTTTTTATTAAAAAAATCAAATTACTCCATTTAATTGCCCCGAGTCGCCCCTTTCGAGTATAATGGACAAGATATAATTGCCCACATGCTTGACCTGCTGCAGTCGATTGCCCAGACCCACCGCGACCTTTTTTTGGTGCTGCACCTGTTTGCCATGGTCATTGGGCTGGGGGGCGCGACTTACACAGACATCCTGCTGGTGCGATTTTTGAAGGATTTACGGATAGACGCAAAAGAGGCGGATGTGATCCGTACAATGTCAAAAGCGGTGTTTTGCGGGGTGGTTTTCGCGCTCGTTTCTGGGTTTATGCTTTTTGCCGCCGAGCCTGAAATTATCTTCGCGAAGCCGAAGTTTCGGGCAAAAATGCTCATTTTTGCGGTCATCATGGTCAACGGATATATGCTGCACAGAGTGGTTTTACCGCGGCTTATTCACTTTTCTTTTGACACAGAGCACTATCTGATTTCAAAGTTTTTGCACCTGCGCCACGCGGGTTTCATCATGGGGGCCATCTCGGGCATTTCGTGGTATAGTGTATTTTTACTGGGTGGGTTTTCAAACCTCGCGCTTGGGTTTTGGCATCTGCTGGTGGGCTATTTGGCAACCCTCGTGGTCGGAATTGTCATTGCGCTGATGATCGAAAAAAAGCTAAAAGGGGCATCAGACGAGCCCCTTTAGCTATCGCGCGAGCGGTTTAGCAGGTGCTAAACCAACTCATGGCAAAGCCCCAAGAAAGCCAATTGGCTTTAGTCGAAGTAGTGACGGCGCATAGATTCCGTGTTTGCGTGGGGCTGACAGGCATCTATTTCGTCGAGGATCAACTCCGCGTGCCCTTCGTGCAGGTCAGCGCCAAACGCCTTCACGTAGTCTGCGTGCATCATAAAGTCGCTATACGCCTCCCACAGTGTGCGCGGCAACAACTTATATCGCTTTGTGCGCAGCTGTTTCAGGCTCATCGCATAGAGGTTCTCATCCGTAAATCCTTTAAACTTGACTTTGTTTTTGATCCCAAGGATGCCCGCCGTGATGAACGCGTGGCTGAGAAGGTAGGGATTACAAAGCGGATCTGGAAACCGGAACTCGGTTCGTAGCGCCTTGCTGCGCACTTTTTCGTCAGCGATGGCCGGAATCCGACACGCGGCAGATCGGTTAAACTCGCCGATAGCCACCACGCACGGCGCCTCGTAACCCGGCACCAGCCGGCTATAACTCACCTCGGCTGGGTTGGCAACTGCCGCGATGCTGCGGGTATATTTTAAGATTCCAGAGAGGAAGGCCAGCGCGGTGTCGCTGAAGTACTTTTGATCTTTTTTCTTGGCATCATA
>JAHDDZ010000083.1 GCA_020629095.1 Candidatus Altimarinota bacterium
CACGATACCTGCAAGGGCAATTAACCCCATACCAGTGTATTCCCCTATATCAAGATGTTCATCAAAAAACGCTCGTCCCCAAAGGGCAGCAAAAAGCAAATAACAAAAGTCCAGCGGTGCGAGTATTGAGCTTTCGGCCTTTTGATAGGCATAAACATTGCACAGATTCCCCAACACATTCAGTATCGAAACCACGGCAATCCAAGCCACAAGCCCGAAACTCAAGGGCAGCCAAGGCAAGGCCAGAAATGGCATGGTCTGTTGCCAACTTACGGGGGCGGGAAACAGCGTAAGGCTGATCATCCCAATCAATCCAGCACAGAAAAACACCGTTGCGGTAATAAGACCCATGGCCAGTGGTGATTCTTCACGGCAGGCTCTCCGAACCGTCATCACATTCAAAGCATACAGCAAGCCCGCTATTATGGGTAAAATCTGTAAGGTACTAAAGTCCTCGGCGAAAGGTTTCAGCAGCAAAACCGCGCCTATTGCGCCCACCACCAGAGCCGAAAATCGCCAGATACCGATACGTTCCCCCAAAATCGGCATGGCCAGTACCGTAATGAACAGAGGATAGGTATACAGACCAGAGGCCATTTGTGCGAAGCTCAGGCTAGGTGCTGCACCAAAAAAGCACACCATGGTCATGGCGAGTAAAAAACTGCGCAAAAAGACAAAACGCGCACGTTTCAGGCGTAATTGTGCTAATCTACCACTGAAATATGCCAACAGTATCAAGAAGGCGACATTCAACACCGAACGTACAGTCTGAAACTGCCAAAACGATAATTCAGCGGACAAGGACTTGATCGCGGCATCCTGCAAGGACAGCAACACGACGCCAATACCCAACATGCCAAGGGCAAAAATCGGACTGTCTGTGGATTTTTTCATTATGAGTGCAACCAACTGAAACTGGCGGTTTCCAGCCATAAAATTCCAGCATGAATATCACGGTTCGGAAATATCTCCGCCATGATTGCGCTATAGTCCTGAAGCTGCTCGGCGTAAGACTTCGGAATTGTTGTCTCTGGCGGGCCTGACTTGAAATCAACGATGGTGATGCACTCTGGTGTTATGGTGACACAATCCAGACGGCGGAGTGTTCCATCTGCGGCTGCAACTTCTAATTCAGCCTCGGACTTTTTGAGCAGTTCGACAATTTCTGGCGCATCTAAACAATTTTGAATAATTCCGCGCATTTCGGCAATTTCTGCCTCGGAAAAACCTTCGGGGGTAATTTTACAAAGTTTTTCAAGTGGGTCTTCCTGAGCGCACAGCCGTTGCATCATACTGTGCAGAGCAATCCCACGGATACGGGCATATTCATTTACAGGCTTGGGCGTAGGAGTAAAATTCGGCATAAAAAGTGGTTTTGTTGGACTTGCGGGTGTTTCTAGCCAGTCTGGAAGAGCGTAATCTGGAATTTCCGTATCCGTTTCTTCGGAGGCAGAAGGCAAGGTTTGTGCGCTCTGGTATCGCCGTGCAGGTTTCGTGCTTGAGAAACCAATACCCTCGCCGTCACATATCGGAAAGGCTTCAGCGTC
>JAHDDZ010000027.1 GCA_020629095.1 Candidatus Altimarinota bacterium
CCCTGCACGTCTATGCCAGCCAGCTGCAACACCACTGACAGCACTGTGGTGGTAATAATTACCACCGCAAAGCCAGCACCGAAGGCCTTAAGTGCAAACACCATGAGCCCCCGATGTCCACGACTGATGCCCGCTGCCAAAGCCAAAAGCGGGTTTAAAAGCGGCGCAAGTACCATGGCCGCGATTAAAATAGATTGATCTCGAAGAATGACTCCACCAGTCGCCACGATGCCCGAAAGCGCAGACATGACCAAAAAACGCTGACTCAAGTGGCTCTCAGAAATCAGCTGCTCAAGCGCAGATTTTGCTTCTCGTTTCAGCTGCAGGTCTTTTTTTCGGCGACGGAAGAATGACAAAAGTGGCATACGCCAATGGTAGCAGAAGTAACTTGCAGTGCAAGAAAGTTGTGTCTACAATACGTGCGATAACCCACAAAAGATGACAAACCTCACTACAAAAATTATACGAAAAGTGACTGCCTGCGATGTATTAGTGGTGCTGAACCACGGCAAAAAATGGAATGGAAAGCAATATAAAACTGACCTCGGGAAGGAGATAAATACGGCCATAAAAGCTCGATTTGACGCGAAAGATTTTACGGGAGAAAAGGGCAAAATTCTGAGTCTGTATGCCCCCATAAAAGGCGTGAAACGGCTGGAGTTGGTGGGCATGAAAAAAACTCCAACAAAGGCGGAAATACGCACTGCTATGGAAGCAGCAGCGAAACGCGCACGCGCCACAAAAGCAAAGAAAATGGCAGTTTTGGTGCCAGATAGTTATTGCATTGAAATGACACTAAGCGGTGTCAATAGCGGTAATTATGTCTATAAATTGGGAGACCAAAGCGAAGTACACCAACTGAATAGCTTGAGCCTTTTGACACACAAAAAGCTGGGGCAAGAGTTTATGGACATGCAAGCGGCAGAGGCTGATGCAACGGCCCTGATTCGGTATATGGTAGACGCGCCGACAAACCACATGCGGCCAGCTGGCATTGCGGCTGAGGCAAAGAAGTTAGAGGAAATAAACAAGAAAATGAAGGTAACGGTAATGGGCGAAAAGGAACTGACAAAGGAGCGATTTCATGCGCTGCTGGAGGTTGGGCGCGGCAGCGACAGCGAAAGTCACGCGGCCGTTATGGTCTGGAATGGCGGCAAAAAAGGAGACGCGCCGATTGCCTTTGTGGGAAAGGGCGTGGCGTATGACACAGGGGGGTACAACCTAAAGCCAACAGGGCATATCGAGACCATGAAATGCGACATGGGCGGCGCAGCAACCGTGGTGGGGCTCATGCACTACATTGCAAAAATGCAACCAAAAGTGAACGTGGTGGCGATTGTCGGGTGTGTGCAAAATGATATTTCTGGGCATGCATATTACCCCGGTGACGTAATTAACAGCCGCGCGGGTAAAACCATAAAAGTGACCAACACCGATGCCGAGGGACGGCTGGTCATGGCGGACTGTATTGATTATGTAAAAGAGAAATATAAACCCGCACGGCTGTATGACGCAGCGACTCTTACGGGCGCGGTCACGGTCGCGCTCGGATATGAGTACACTGGGCTGATGGGCAACAGCAAAAAACTGATCGCCGAGATGACAAACCTGGGCGCCACCTGCGGTGAACAATATTGGGAATTGCCACTAGATGAATACCACAAAAGCAAAACCAAGGGCGACATTTGTGATCTGTTTAACTGGACAAAAGGCACCCGCGCGGGCGCCAGCATGGCAGCGGCGTTCTTGAGTAATTTCATTGGCGACACACCGTGGGTACACGCTGATATTGCCGGTACGGCGTTTAATGGCAAATATGGCCAAGGTGGCGAAGAGGGCGCAACTGGCACGCTTTTGCGCACATGGCGACGCGTGGTCGAGGCCTCTCAGTAATGCAATTCACGCCAGCACAGCAGCTTCGCGTGGGGCTGTTGTGTAGCATTGGAGCGCTGTGGTATGGCGTTTTTGCCCAGCTCAACTGGGCTCTTTTATGGGTAGTTCTAGGGCTTATTTTTGTTGTCATCTGGCAAAAGTGGTGGACAGTTGTGGTGCTGCTGGCAGCGGTTTTTATAGCGTATGCGAGTTGGCAAGTTGATGCGCAACAGGCTAATTATGGCCTGAAAAGCGAGGTTGGCCGCGAGATCGAGCTCGTCGGTTACGTCAGCGCATTTCCCGATGCGCGCATCACCAGCGTGCTTGTGAACCTACAAACTGATCGCGGCGAGGTTCTCGTGACACTGCCGCCCGAGGCTCAAGTTGCGTATGGCGATGGGCTAAAAGTCAGCGGAAAACTGAGCGCAATGCGCAATTTTGGCGGGTTTGACTACAGGCGATATATGGCACGGGTGGGGGTCCGATCGCAAATAATTCGCCCAGAAATGTGGGAAATATCGCCTAAGCATAGTAGCGGAAGGCCACTATTATTACGAGCTGCAGAAACACGAAAATGGATATCTGATGGCATCCGAAATGCAGTACCAGAGCCGCACGCGACGCTTGCCTTGGGGGTGCTGGCAGGGGTTAAAGATCCCCTCCCAAGCTTTACCCAGAGCAGCTTTCAGCGCAGCGGGCTAACGCATTTGCTGGTGGTCAGCGGAGTCAATGTCGTCTACGTCACGCTACTTGCCTATTGGCTTTTTGGCTGGGCGCCGCGCTGGGTGCGATTTGGCGTTGCCGTTGGGTTTACCCTGTTTTATGCCGCCATCACAGGTGCCGATGCGCCCATCATTCGCGCAAGCATTATGGGCCTCATCGCGGGTTTGGCGACCGCAACGGGGAATATGGCTGACAGCCGCACGGCCCTGCTCATAAGCCTTTTTGGCATTGGTCTGTGGCAGCCGCTGATGCTCAGCAGCGACGCCGGCCTGCATTTGAGCGCCCTTGCGACGCTTGGTATTTTGGTGCTCTACGCACCATTTAAGGCACTACTGAAGTGGGTTCCAGCCACCTTTGGGCTACGCACTATTTTGGCCATTACCCTCAGCGCACAAGTCGCTGTTACGCCTTTGTTGGTGCTGAATTTTGATGATTGGGCTATCTTTGGATTATTTGCAAATGTACTCAGCGAGCCGCTTGTACCGCTGCTGATGCTTGGCGGAGCTATCGCTGCATTTGGTGGAAATGTGCTTGTGCCACTTTGGGCACAGATTTCCGGCATTTTTGCCTATGTTATTGCCGAGGGATTATCCCTTATTTCAGTCTTCATCAGTGCGCTGCCGCAGGTAGTTTTGCCCGCTTTGGTAGCCAAAATATGGCTACTCGCATTTGCCCTATGGGCTGTTTGGTGCATTGTTCGCCTTGCCCCAAGCCGCAAAAAATAGCATAATACGCGCGCATGCATTCACTTATTTTTATTGACCAAGGTGAGATTCTAGGTGGAGCAGAGCGCTATATTATTGATTTGCTGAACGCGATGACGCCGGCTGAAATTGCTCAATTTCAACCACTTGTGCTGGGCGCAGAGGCTGAAGCGTATCGCGCAAAACTGCCATCTGGCGTAGCCTCAGAGTCAGCCAATTTACCTAGTTTTAAAGGAAATGCAGTTAAAAAATTACTTGCTGGGGCGCGACTTCTTCCAGCTGGAATGGCCCTTGGAAAGCGGGTAAAAGCAGCTAGTCCAAACTTGGTAGTGACGAATACTCCACGGGCTCATTTTGCGGTACTTGTTGGATGGTGGCTCGGCGCTTGGCGTGGCAACTGGGCGGTCGTAGTGCATGATTTTCATACAGAAAAAAAGGTGTGGTCGAGCGTTGAAAAATGGCTACGGAGAGCCATTTTTAAGCAAGCGAAAACCATCATCGCTGTCAGTGTAATTACCCGCCAAAAGGTGCGTGGGTACCTAAAAGAAGGAGAATTTGGCAAGGTACGAATCATTGAAAATGGGCTAGATATAGTAGCTTTGCCGGCTGCTCGCATTTCAACAGAAATAACAAAAGTGCTGCAACTGGGGCGCATAGACCCCCGAAAAGGTCAACGCATTTTTGCTGCTGGGGTGGCAAAAGTGCCAAAAATCTATGGGTTTATTGCGGGTTCTGAAAATCCTGGTGACCCAGCTACAGTGACGTACAAGGCCGCTTTGGAGGCAGATGCAAAGCCTATAAAGAATTTACACTTGCTGGGAGAGGTCACTGCCCCATGGGCAATGCTGGCCGAGGCTGATGCCATTGTGGTACTGCCAACCGAGCCAGAAACGTTTGGCCGGGTGGTCATCGAGGCGCTGTGCATGGGAACTCTTCCACTAGTGGCAAACATGACGGGCCCGAAAGAAATCGTGCAGCAGTATGCAAAGTGGCTGGGTGTACCGCCCGATGTATTCCTCATTTCTGACCTGACACCAGAAGCTGTCGCCGAAAAGCTGCAAGCGGCTGCAGAACTCAGTGCAGATGAATTAGCCTTTTTGGTTGACCGCGGAAGAGATTTTGTGGCAGAGCAATATAGCCTACACGAAAGTAAGAAACGTCTACTGGAACTTGTTTAGCAAAGATAAACTACCCTCGATATTCCCACATGCCCTCACCAATCCGTAGCGCATCGCCTGGGATTGCGCCCTTTTGCTCAAGTTTTCTGACAACTCCCCACTTACGCAGCACGTCATAAATCCGCTGTTTAGCCTCATCATTATCAAGATTTGTCATGCGAACCATCTGCTCGAGCCGTTCATTTTCCAGTTCCCACCAGTTCATTTTTTGCTCTATCATCACATAGCGCGGGTCAACTGCTGGCGCTGCCTGTATGACAATTTCTTCCTCCAGATCACTTGGTTTCATCTTCTCTGGCCTTGTTGCCAGAACCGGGGAAAGCACTTCCTCTCCTTCTGGAATTTGTTCATTTAAGTGCCACATAAGATCTTGCACCCCTTCGTGCGTGACCGCAGAAATAACCCACGGGCGCTGCCCTGTCTCCTTCTCAAATGCCTCTGCTATAAATCCCTCTAGCTCACTATCGGTCACATCAGCCTTGCTCAGTACAATAATTTCTTTCTTTTTTGTCAGCTCAGCGCTGTGTGCCTCCAGCTCTTTTCGGATAATTCTATAATCTTCCAGCGGCGTGTCAGAGTTTCCGTCTACCAAATGCAGCACCATCTGCGCCCGCTCTATGTGCTTCAAAAATTCAATTCCAAGCCCTTTTCCTTCGGCTGCTCCCTCGATCAGCCCCGGCACATCAACCAGCGTCAGCTCGCGGTCATTCACTTTTGCCACGCCCAAGTTGGGCACCAGCGTCGTAAAATGATACTCTGCAATCTTCGGTTTAGCAGCTGAAACCACACTGATGAAAGTCGATTTACCGACGCTCGGCAGGCCAATTATGGCGATATCAGCCACCAGCTTCAGTTCCAGTTTTACCTCAAAATGCTGCCCAATATCCCCTTTCTCTGCAAAGTTTGGCGCCTGACGAACAGAGCTCACAAACCCAGCGTTACCTTTTCCTCCCATACCACCATGGCACACTAGCACCCGATCCCCCTTTTGGCGCAGATCTCCTATCTGTATTCCATATTTCACATCTGTTATAATCGTGCCAACGGGCACTTTTAAAACCATGTCTTCGCCATTTCGGCCAGTTCGGTTGTTGCTCCCCCCATTGACTCCAGGCTCCGCTTTAAATACCTTTTTATATCGGTAGTCACTGAGTGTATGGAGGTTCGTGTGTGCCTCAATGTAGACACTCCCCCCCATTCCGCCATTTCCACCATCGGGACCACCCTTTGGCACAAACTTTTCACGACGAAAACTGGCGGAACCATCTCCGCCTTTTCCGCCATGTACATCAATTTTTACTGCATCAACAAACATTTTTGTGGAGTTCAAGCCCCTCAATCGAGGGGCTTATTTATTACTACTCATCGCCGTCTTTTGTCTCGAATCCCTCTTTCAACTCAGACTCGTCAACCACTTCTTTCATTGCCTCTGGCAGGTTTTCTTCATCCACTTCTGCATCCTCTGCTTCTGCTTCTTTTTCCTTAAGCGTAGCAGCCGTGACAACCCCTGCAGCCATATCTTCTTTCAACTGTACAGCAGCATCAACATCAAATGTTTCTGCGTTTTTGTTTCGCATGTCAAATGTTGGATCCTCCACTTCTGAGCCATCTTGAAGCAATTCAACCTTTAACCCAAGCGCCTGCAGCTCTTTCATAAGCACATTAAACGACTCAGGAATGGTCACCAAGTCAATTGGTTCTTGTTTCACGATACTCTCATATGCCTTCGCACGACCATGCACATCATCTGACTTAATTGTCAGCATCTCTTGCAGCGTGTGCGCAGCACCATAGGCCTCAAGCGCCCACACCTCCATCTCACCAAAACGCTGACCCCCGTTTTGGGCTTTCCCACCAAACGGCTGCTGCGTAACCAAACTATATGGCCCCACGCTTCGCGCGTGCACTTTGTCTTCAACCAAGTGAATCAGCTTCAGCATGTACACAATTCCAACCACCGTGGTGTGGCTAAATGGCTCGCCCGTTCGCCCATCATAGAGCTGAAACTTCCCATCTTCAGGCATATCATTTGCTTTCAAAAATTCTTGAATCATGTCGAGCTTAATTCCACTCAGAGCCGGCGTTGCGACTTTGATTCCCATGTTGTGGGCAGCCATACCCAAGTGCGTTTCCAGCACCTGCCCGATATTCATCCGTGAGCTTACCCCAAGCGGGTTCAAGATGATATCCACTGGCGTTCCGTCTTCCATGTGTGGCATATCTTCAGCTGGCACAATCCGGCTAATAACTCCTTTGTTCCCATGGCGCCCAGCCATTTTGTCTCCGGCCTCCAGGTGGCGCAGTTGAGCAATATACACCACAACGCGCTTCAGCACGCTGGTTGGCAGGTCGTCGCCTTTGCTTCGGTCCAACACCTCAATGTCTACTACTTTCCCCCCAGACCCACGCGGCAGACGCATACTCGTGTCTTTCACGTCATGGGCTTTTTCTCCGAAGATAGCCCGTAGCAACCGGTCTTCGGCGCTCAGCTCTGTTTCTCCTTTCGGAGTCACTTTTCCGGCCATGATGTCACCCGCCAAAATAGTTGAACCAACACGGATAATACCTTCTTCATCCAGGTCCTTCAGGCGGTGAGCCCCAACATTGGGGATGTCGGCAGTCAGCTCTTCGGGCCCCAGTTTTGTGTCACGAATATCCATTTCATACTTCTCAATATGGATGCTATTAAACAGCCCCTCACGCACCACACGGTCACTGACTATCACCGCATCCTCATAGTTATATCCGCCCCAGCTCATATACGCCACCATCAGGTTTTGCCCCAGCGCCGCTTCACCATTTTGGGTTGCAGAACCGTCAATCAGCACATCGTCTTCTTTTACTTTGTCTCCAGAAACCACAACCGGTTTTTGGTTCAGGCATGTTCCCTGATTTGTCCGCTTAAACGTCGTAATATCATATTCATATTTTTGCCCAGATTTACCTACAAAAACCATGTGCTCAGCGTCAACTTCTTTGACCTCACCAGCTTCTGGCGCGCGCACTGTTTGTGACGAGCTTGTAATCGCCTCCATCCCTGTTCCGACAACCGGGCTTTGAGGCTTAATGAGCGGCACCGCTTGCCGTTGCATGTTTGATCCCATCAACGCACGAGTATTGTCATCATGCTCTAGAAAGGCGATCATACTGGTCGAAAGCGATACAATCTGCTTCGGGCTCACATCCATGTGAGTCGCTGCTGGCGTCGGGTACGTTCCTGGCTCAAAGCCTTTTCGGGCAGAAACAGCATCTTCTGCAATCTCTCCCAGCTCATTTAGCTTTGTGTTTCCCTGTGCCACACACATTGTTTTTTCGTCTTCTGCGTTGTAATACGCCACATCTTTTGTGACGTGTGGCCACACTGGAACTGTTTTGTCCTTCCAGTCTTTTTTCAGCGCTTCTGCTACTTTTTTATCAATCACATCGCCCTTTTGCACCAACGCTTTTTTCTTTCCCTTCAGGATCATATCCTCCAAGGCTCGGCGACCAATTGCTGCTTTGCCATCATTTTTTACAGATTTTGACAAAATCCGATATGGCGCCTCGATGAAGCCCATATTGTTTACTCGGGCATATGTCGCCAAATGCAACACCAAACCAATATTCGGCCCCTCAGGTGTCGTCACCGGACAAATGCGCCCAAAGTGACTTGGGTGCACATCCCGCACCTCGAAACTAGCTCGCTCACGCGTCAGCCCTCCAGGCCCCATGGCGCTAATCCGCCGCTTATGCTCTAGCTCAGCTAGTGGATTTGTCTGGTCCATAAACTGACTTAGCTGACTGCTGGCAAAAAACTCATGCATTGACGCAGTCACCGGTCGGCAGTTAACAATCTGCGTTGGGGTTACGGTTTCTAGCTCCACGATTGACATCCGGTCACGGATGATCCGTTCGGTTCGCATCAGCCCCACGCGGAACTTGTTTTGAATGAGCTCACCAACACCGCGGATCCGTCGGTTACTCAAGTGATCAATGTCATCTGGTCGCCCTTCACCGTTGTTCAGGGCCATCAGCCCCTTCAGCGCATTGATGAAATCCTCAATTCGGAAGATATTTTCATCCTCGCCTTTTGGCACTTTTGTACCAAATTTTTGATTAATTTTATATCGCGCAATCGGCCCCAAGTCATATTTTCGTGTGTTGTGAAATAGGTCCTCAATGAATGCACGAGCATTTTCTGGGGTTGCCAGATCACCCGGCCGGATCCGACGATACACGCCTTGCCATGCGTCACGAGATGTTTGCGTATCATCTTTTGCAAGCGTCAGCGTAATCGGATCAGCTTCAATACCTTTTGTGACGCTCTTGAAAAGCTTTTTGATTTCCGCATCCGTTTCATATCCAAATGCCCGTAAGAACATAGTGACAGGGATTTTTCGTTTTCGGTCAACTTTAACCCAATACACGCCTCGTTTATCATTTTCGATCTCGAGCCATGCACCTCTTCGTGGAATCATCTTTGCTTGGTACTGCCCTCGAACGCTGACAGATGGGACAAAAAAGCACCCTGGACTTCGCACAATTTGGTTCACAATGATCCGCTCAATTCCATTCACCATAAATGTTCCGTAGTCAGTCATTCGCGGAATTTGCCCAAAATACACATCCTGCTCTTTAATCTCTCCACTCTCAATATTTGTGAGTGCAACGTGCGCTCGGATAATACTCTCATACGTTTGGCCTTTTCGACGACACGTCGGAATATCATTTTTCGGATCCTCAATATTTATGTTCAAAACCTCTAGTTTTAGC
>JAHDDZ010000084.1 GCA_020629095.1 Candidatus Altimarinota bacterium
ACCAAATAGTTGAACTGGAAATCTCATAAAATAGTGAAGATAAATCCAAATATTGTGGCTTCCCGCATCATAAAACAGCGGACCTTTGGTAGCGTGCGTTACAAGCTCAAATCCGCACTCATTGAGGGCCCGCTTTAAGCTTTTTTTCGTTGGGTAAATCAAGTGAATTGGCGGCACATATTGTGACCAAGCTGACCCAAAGTGTTTCACTGTCGGCGAATCAATGTTCAGTGTATTCAGGTACACGAGACCCCCAGGACTCAGAAGATCTGACAGAGTTTTTAAGATTTGGCGGGGTTCGACCAAGTGTTCAAACACGTCATGCAAGAACACTGCATCATAAGGACCGAGTTTGCCCACTCCAGCAACATGATCTTCCAACGACCCATGGAAAACAGTGTGGCCTTTTTGAACAGCAATTTCACTGGAATATTGAGAAATTTCGATACCAACAGTCGTAAATCCGCGCGCCTTCGCGACGTCCAGGAAATCTCCAGTGGCACAACCCAATTCCAAAACTTTAGCCGTTTTCGGAAGGCTTCTTCCCAGCCAATTTAAAAGCTTAGTATAGTGTTTTTTTCGCGACACCTCTTTGCTGGCGTAGTCATGATAAATCTCTCCGGTATAATAGGATTTGCTGTAGGCTTTTGCCAAATCTTCAGCAGTTGGTATTTCAGCCACGAAAAGACTGCCACAATCGTCGCATCGATTAATGGAATAGCCGTTCTTCGAAAAGGCGCGTTTGGCATTTTGGACATCCACTGCGCACAGCGGGCAAATTTGTCGGTGTATTCTATTCAAAATTTAACCCACTCCAATTTAGAGGTTTTTGAAAGCGGCTCCTACTGCACGGAATTCAAAATATTTGATTCCCCTGCCAAGTAGAACAGCTGTTAAACCAACAATCAAAACAATCACCAGCAGCAAGACAGCTTTCCAAATGAGCATCGAAATATCCCAAGGTGTAGTGCGCAACAAAGTTTCGCCAAAATATGCAGCACCCAACAGGCTCGCAGGAAGGAGCACGCCTGAAATCAAACTGATACGCACAGGGAAGTAAAAGCCGTTCAGGAAAAACCATAATGCAATGAATACAATTGCGGATAGCACCTGCGCAATCAAAAGCCCAGGAAGTCCAAACAGCGATAAGGCGAAATATAGAATGACCAAAAAGCAAGCAGCAGATACGCCAAAAAAATAGAGCTGCAATTCCGGCCGTTTGGCAACGGCGAAACCCGGATTGCAAACATACAAGTTCAACAACACTGTCGTTAAGGTCAAAGGAGCAACAAAATCAACCGCACCTAAATATTGGCCACCTCCGAAGAGGTGTACTAATTCCAATGCGAAGATAAACACGCCCGCCATAACTACCGTGATGATCAAAATCAAAAACCTTAGCATTAAAGATACTTTATGCCCTGTCTGTTCGTCGCCTGCATTTTGATAGATCATTGGAGCCAAAGCTAGTTG
>JAHDDZ010000028.1 GCA_020629095.1 Candidatus Altimarinota bacterium
AGGTGCTTGCAGAGGCGGAATATCAGCCGCTAGACATCGTGCATGGGGTGCACAAAACAGAGGCCCTGCGGCACGTGCGAAATCGCATGAAAGAACTAGAAACAGGGGCCACCAGTCTGAAGGAGGAAATCAAACCAGAGGCGTTTGTGGGCATGGTGCAGCAGTTTATAAATCGGTTTTTTCCAGATAAAAACTTGGGGGATCTTGCCACAAACAAAAGTGGGTTGGAGGCCGCAATGAATGAAGTGGCGATAGAAATAATCAACCATGTGCACACAAAAGGCCTGGCCGATGAGGCTGTTAAAGAGAGTATTACCAGCAATCTCGAAAAAGAACTATTTGATGATATATTTAGGCCTTATGAAACAGTTGAGGTGAATGGAAATATTCAAATTAGAAGAACTGCTGATTCATTTACATTCCCTCCAAAAGAGATACATAAAAAGCACTTCACAGATGTGCATGGAGTGCTTAACCTCTTGGAGTACCTTATGGATAAAGTTAATGCGGATGAGAAAATAACCAAAAGTTATTGGGATTCATTTAATGAAAATGACTTCTTAGGAAAACAAATAAGTAGCAATGCAGAGAAAGCCGCCAAAGCGGTCACCACAGTCACCCCCGTGCTAGAGCTGGAGCCACTGGTGGAAACAGAAATCAAGGTAATTCCACTAGAAAAGTGGAAGGAGCTGATGCAGCCGTATGTGCCAGATGGGCACAATATAGACACGCCAGATGGGTTGATTTTATTACTCAGAGAAGAAGCAAAAAGACAAATGTTTCACGTATTCAGCTTTGAGCTGAACATAGATCAACAAGTGCGTCGAATGTATGCCGAGGGAGAAATGGAAATTGAGGGAGAATGGGATACATTAGATGCTGAAAAAAGTGCCTCATTTTTGAACTTAGCACCATGGAATGGAAAAAATCTATCAGAGAGTCCTAAAAAGATGGTTGGAGAGGCTATGGAAAGTCTACTACAAACAAAGAAAGTGCAACGCCCCAAAGACGGTCTTAAAGAGTATTTATGGCTGTATCCAGACGATGTTGAACTTTATTTAATTCAAAACGTGAAAGCGATGAAGAGTGATGTGGGCACGAGAAGAATACAGTCTGGAGATGATTTGAGAAATCTATATGATAGCATTCTTCAACAGTTTAATAGTTTTTTTGGTTGGAGTATGGGTATGCCTGATCAAAAATTGTTTAATGGTCTTTTTGATAAAAGCAAGACTGGTTTCGAAGATGGTTTTTCTTCATTAGAAGTGATTAGCACTATTTGTGCTATGGATTCTGCTTTAAATAGAGCAAAAGATGAAGATAAAGTAGATGGATGGATGCCAGCTACTTTGAGTATTTATGGTACAGAAGGAGCTTTAACAATTGAGAGATTTCGGGGCATAGAATTTGACATGCGAAAGTCATTCATGGAGTTCTTTAAAGAAAATGGCAAAACAGGAGCAGAAAATCGAGGTAGACAAGAATTGCGCCAAACAGAATATGAGAACCTTCAAAAGCTGGGAAAAGCAATAAAAGAGGGGGATTTCGCTGCCATGAAGGAAATACTGGCAGAGCCAGAAAAGCTGAAAGAAGAAGGTCTTTCGAGTAAGAAATTGATTGACTTTATTAACCAAATAATGCTGACAGACCCCGAAGTGTTTTATACGCAAATGGGGTCAGAATATATGCACTTTGATGCATCGGAGGGGGTAACATTGCAGCAGGCATATATGGAGTATTTTGTGCCGGAGCTGAAGCAAAAACGGATAGCCGCAGAACGCAAGCGCGAAGAGCTGCGGAAGGGAATGAATAAAAAGTCTATGTGGCAGCGCATGACCGAAAAGTGGGGCAGTGGCGGTAAAAGAAGAGACTATGAGAATAATATTTTTCAGCACAAAGGGAAGTCTCCGTCTCGTATGGGGAACCCTTATGAGACTACGGAGGGGGACTTGATTCCTATGCTGCACATCGACCCGCCACCAAATGATATGATGGTGATGTGGATGGACGGAAAGTATAATCCGGATGGGAGCTGGGAGGAGCTGGACATTCCGTTGTATAATGAGTTTGATGGGCCATATAACAGTCATGCTGTTACCCTGCCGGGGCAATATGCAGACGACGTCGTGCGCCTGCCGCAGCCCCTCTGGAGCCGCATTAGTGGAGGCGTAAAAGCATATGATAAGCGCGGGAGAGAAGTTCCGATTGTAGTAGAATCTGATATTTCTAGGCACACGAGCATACGCGTTATAGGCGAGAAAAACCCAGATTTATATACGATTAAATATATCTTAGAAACGCCACAAGAAATCCCGCAACCAGCAAATTACACCAAGCGGGCATATGAATTATTTACGAAGCGAATTGAGCAAGAAATCAGCCCAGAGCTGACAAAGTCAATAGTAGATTTAGACGCTGAAGACAGCGCTTTTGTGGCAGATTTGCAGTCGCAAAACACGACGATTTTAGAGCAGCTGAATGCCATTTGGAATAGGGCAAATGAGCAGTTTCTTTACATCGAAAAGCAGACAATGAGCCCAGAGCTGCAGGAGGCTTATAATGCGTCGCATACGGTAGCAGAAAAGCTGGAAAACATGCAGCAATGGTGTGAGTTGGGGCGAGCCAACCCAAACCCGTCTGTTTCAAAGCTGTACACAGAAAAGAAATATACGGGGGTGTGCGAGGGGTTTCAGATGCTGATGATGAGCTATTTGCGGGCAGCTGGAATCCCTTCGGCTGGCACAGTCGGTGTGGTGGCCAGCACAAAAAGCCCCACAGCAAAAAACATGCATGGGCGGGTAGCGATATTTCTGCCAGATGGTGATGGGCGGGTTATTCCGTTTGAAATGGACCTGGGCAGCTCCACCAGCTGGATGCCGTTATTTGTGCGCCAGCAGGTTGATGCAGGCACAACCAAACAGGCGCTAGAAAACACAGAAAATGCAGACCAGCAGCGAGCAGAGGAACAAGCAGAAATGGCACATATTCCAGAAGAAATACCAGAATCAGAACGCATTACAGAAGCTGAAATTAGCGCACTGAGCCCGTCTCAAAAGTATGCAATGTATGGAGAAATGAGTGGGAAAATATCGCCCTATGATAATCGCGTGGCGGCACCGCTTATGGATATTATTAAGTTTTCTGGGCTGCAAAAAATAACAGCACAGCTAAATGAATTAGATACTCAGTTAGGGAGACAAACAGTCCTCCCGGCAGATGATTTAGAAACAGCAATAGCTGAAGCAATTACGCCGCAATATCCAATTGGGCAACTGGAAACGCAGCTACAGCAGCTTTTGGCCGCCGCAGAAAATGCGCCCTATGCGAGTACAATATATCGTATGCTGACGCTGGTGCGGTTGCAGATGTAGCTGTATTGATGTATATTTTGCGTCTCCATAAAAAAACTTTGACCTACAGCATAATGGGAGGGATAATCAGAGATGCATTAGATTTGATTTTTTAGAGAAGTGATCAAATAATAAATGTGTAACCTATCTCCCCACTTTATGATAACAGTAAGAGAGGCATCAGAACGAGAAAGAAATGGATTACAGCTCGAGCCGTTTTTGCAGAACAGCGAATTCACAGAGTCAATTCAGAAGCTGGCTGGAGGAATTGTAGGGCAAGTATCAGAGAGCGTAGAACAGATCAGGAAACTGATGCCGGTTGTGGATTATTCATTTAAAATCCCTCAAGAACGCTCTCATTTGAGCCAAATAATTGAGCGAGAAATTCAACAGCCTGGGCTCTATGAAGCTATTCTAATAGAACAAACACAGAAGCCAATGCATTCGTCAGATAGGGCACTGCTGGAGCATATGGCAGAAAAGTTGGATTGTGCTTCAGCAGAACGGCCGGTGCGTGAATGCGAGCCGATTATATTTGCATCAGATTTTATATTTAATGCAGTCGGATTATTTTTAACGTATAAAGAAAGGCGGTTGAAATCTTTGAGTTCCTTAGAAATGCAACTATGTTCAGTGCTTTTTTTTGAAGAAGCGGGATATAAGTTTTCAACTCTTGAAGTATCAGAAAAAGTGTATGGAGAACCAGAGAGCAGTCAATTAGATGTAAAGTTTAAGAAGATGGTTCAGCGGTTTAATAATAGAATAGAAAAACAAACGGGAAGAAAACTCATACAATATTCAATAGATTATGTGAGTCTGAGAGCGGCATAGTCAAGAATGTCCCCGAAAAAAGACAGAAATGTCCCCGAGGTGTCCCTGGGGTGATGTCACACTGGGGGCATGACAAAAAATCATACATCGTTTTCGGAGATAGAGGTGCAGCAGGTACCAGTGCAGAAGCTGAAGCCTGCCCTCTATAATCCACGGAAGTGGAATGAGCAGCAGAAAGCTCAGTTGCGTGAGAGTATAGATCGGTTTGGGTTTGTAGACCCGATATTGGTCAATGGCGCAAAAGGAAGAAAGAATATAGTGATCGGGGGGCACTTTCGGCTAGAGGTCGCGAAAGAGGTAGGAATGGAGACAGTGCCAGTGGTATATGTAGACATACTAGACAGGGAGAGAGAAAAGGAGCTGAACTTGCGTCTAAATAGAAATACGGGGTCATGGGACTATGATGTGCTGCGAGAGATGGATATAGACCTGCTATTAGATGTGGGGTTCAACGATTCTGATTTATCGGTTATGTGGGACGAGCAACTCGGAGTAGAGACTGATGGTTTTGATGTAAAAAATGAGATTGAGCAGATAACAAATCCAGACTCACAGATTGGCGAGGTGTATGAGCTAGGGCGGCACCGATTAGTGTGTGGAGACGCAACTGACTCAGCCGTTTTGAAGCAGTTAATGGGAAAGAAAAAGGCAGATATGCTGTACTGTGATCCGCCCTATAATCTTAATTATGATTATCAAAAAGGGTTGGGCACAGAACAAAGATATGCCTGTGGGACAGTAGATGACAAACGAACAGATGAAGAGTATGCACTCTTTTTACAGCAGACAATCCAGAATGGCTTAGCGCATGCGCAGAAAAATACGCACGTGTTTTATTACTGTGACCAGAAGTATATAGGGACGCTGCAGGGATTGTATAGGAAACATGGAATAGAGAATAAACGGGTTTGTTTATGGATTAAGAATAATCAAAACGTGACGCCCAAAGTGGCGTTTAATAAGTGCTATGAGCCGTGTGTTTATGGCACACGGGGCACGCCTTATTTGTCAGACAAGAGTCTTAATTTTACAGAAGTGCTGAACCCTGAGGTGGGCACCGGAAACAGAACGCTTGATGACATTGGCGACTTGATAGACATTTGGCTAGTAAAGCGGTTGCCAACGAGCGAGTATTTGCACCCGACAGAAAAACCCGTGACACTGCACGAGCGCCCGCTCAAGCGATGCACAAAAGCGGGTGATATTATTCTCGATTTATTTGGTGGTTCTGGCAGTACGCTTGTGGCATGCGAGCAACTGGGGCGCACGGCGTACTTGGTTGAGAAAGACCCTATCTTTTGCGATATTATACGGAAACGGTTTGCAGCACTAACCGCACAAAACACATGAATACGAAACAATCAAAAACAAGGAAACCTATTCAGCAAGGAGACGTATTTGCATTAGGGGAACATAGACTGATGTGCGGAGATGCAACTGACAAACAGCGAATAGATGCATTTTTAGGGGAGCAACAGATACATGTGTTGCTCACAGATGTGCCGTATGGAGTAGACGTGGTGGCGAGTAATAAGAGTTTTGGAAAAAACACAAGAGACCATATAGAAATTGCAAATGACCACCTGCAAACAACGGATGAGTTTTGCACTTTCTCTGAACAATGGTTGAGCACAATAAATGATCATTTTGCGAGAAAGAATAGTATCTATGTGTTTAATTCTGATAAGATGATGTTTCCACTTGAGCGGGCAATTCGGAAGTGTGGCGGAAAGGTTGCGCAGTTGCTGGTGTGGGTTAAGACGGGGGCTGTGATTGGAAGACTAGATTATCTACCACAGCATGAGCTGATTGCCTATGGGTGGTTTGGGGTGCACCAGTTTTATAAGTCCAAAGATAAGTCGGTACTGATTACGCCCAAGACAAGAAAGAAGACACTGCACCCAACCATGAAACCCGTGCCACTGCTGCGCCGGTTAATCCTCAATAGTAGTACAAGAGGCGAAATGGTATATGACCCATTTGGAGGGAGCGGCAGCACGCTAATAGCCTGTGAACAAACAAAGCGGCGCTGTTTCATGGTCGAGCTGGAGCCGCATTACTGCGGAGTAATCATCAAGCGGTGGGAGAAACTAACAGGACAAGTAGCTCAGAAAATCTAATGGCATGGGATAAAAAACGCACGGCTGCAGAGCAAAAGCAAATCAAAAAACAGCTAATAGAAATGCTGCAAAAAATGCCATTGGTGCAGTCTGCGTGTGCAAAAGTCGGCATTGGGAGGTCAACGCTGTATCGTTGGAAAAAGGAGGATGCTTCATTTGCAAAAGAGCTAGAAGCCGCTCAGCAGATATCTCGAGCCATTATGAATGACATAGCGGAGAGTAAGATGATCCAGCGGATTGAGGAAGGAAACCCGAACATGATACGGTTTTGGCTGACGCACAATCATCCAATCTATCAAAAACAGACATCAGACGTATCAGTCGAATGGAAGCCACCATCGGCAACAATGCTCGGCTTTGAGTACTTCAATGCCCTCAAAATGACACTACCGAGCCTGTTACACACGGATACTCCTAGCACCGAAGACGATGCATAAACTCTTGGAACAAATCAGAACTGATCGGGAGTTTCGGGTGGGTGTCTGTGCGAGTTTTCCGTTTTGGTTTTTCTCGGTCTATTTTGCAGCACAAATGCCATACCAGATGGCGGAGTTTCATCGATTAATGCTCTATGGTGCCTCTTTTATAAACTGGAAAAAGCTACTGGTTATTGGCTTTCCGAGCTGCGGAAAGACGGTGATCCATACGCTTATATGTCCGATATGGAGCATCATTGCTGGCAAAGCTAAGCGGATAACGATTGTGACACTCAGCAAAAATGGACGAGCAATACTACTTGATCAAATGAGAAGAGTTGTGTTAACCAATGAGGCATTGAAGCAAGACTTTCCGATTGTGTGGAAACAGAAGCTAAATGGATTTGTGTTGCCCCGATTTGGGGCACAGATAGAGATTATGACGCTCGCGGAGCTGAACGGTTTTGGCACACTGCCTGATGCTATTATTTTTGACCCAATGCAGAGCACGCTCCAGCTGCCCCAAATGGATTTATTTGCACGGCTTTCTGAGCTTCTGGAGTATGCAAAAAAGGGGGTTCAGTTGACAATACTTGGAAGAGGAGATGGAAAACATGGGGCAAATACGCAATTGATGGAGCAATGTATTGCAGCGGAAGCACTTGATTCACTGCCAATTCGGGTTTCCTTTCTTGACGGAAAATCAAAATCGGAAGTGCCAAGGAGTTGGAAAGCGCGGTACCCTGACAAACAAGCAATAAAACGCGTCGTTGAAACATGTGGAACGGGGGAGCAATTTCTTACGGAATACCTGATGTATACTGGAGAACTCAAACCTTTTCTATTTACGAAGAGTTCTTCTTAATTTTGGAAGGAAATAAGATTTAAATTAATTGAGAAATTGTACTAGATATGCTATAATTACAAGATTTAGTATTTTTTATGCAATCAAATATATTTCAGCTTTTGGAGAATATGCGTAAACTGCAGGCAAAAAACGCCGAAACAGCACGGAAAATTGTCTATGAAAAAAAACGTGGTGTAGCGCTGAAAGAAAAGTTGGCGCAGTTTGATGATCGTGCTGCTGCAGAGGATGCTTTTACGACACTTTTCCGATGAAAGAGCTCTATCGGTTTCAGCCACAAGTAAGTCGGTTTATTTGGCAATTACGCGGTGTACCAGAAGGTCCGAGTAGTAACCAAAATGAGCGCCCAGATGCGCTCTATAAGCAGTGGCAAAACATGGACACAGAACAGCTAGCCAATGCCCTGAAAAATACGGATCCAGCGCAGATTGCGCGCATAGGAAACACGGCAGACAGACAAGGAGATGAGCAGTTTTTATATCGACTGAATACGGCACTTCAGCAGCTTCCAAATGGGCTGCAGAGAGTTATTGTGCAGGCAATAGAAAATGCCGAAAGTGCCCCAAAGGCAGAAAATGATGCGCAAAAAGAGAAGGCAGAAGCTGACAAGTCTAGTGGTTCGTTTGAGGTAGATGCGGCAGTCAAGCGACTGGAAGTGTATCAGCAACGCGAAAAAACAGAGCTTTTGCGAACACAGCTAGAGAAATATAGCCCGCAGCAAGTGGGTGATATATTGCTAAAAGGGTCTGATGAATTGAATAGAGCTATCGTGGAAAACCTGACGGAGGCGAAAACAAATGCTGTGCAAGAGTATTTGAGCAGTGTGCACGGAGCAGAAACAGAGAAAGCTGCCAACCTAGAAATTGACCTGTTTGATGCCGTAGAGGCAAACGCAGAAACAGAGCGCAAACTGGCTGAAAAGCAAGCGAGTAGAACATTTACAAAGCGACTGGAAAAGCTACTGCAAAACCCTCGAAACAAGGCGGTAGAATATGCACTAAAGAACGGAGAGGTGATAGAAAATGCTGCTGAATATGCGGCAAAAGTGAATGGCGAAAATGTGAAGACCGTGGAGATTGCTATGGCAAATAATGCACTTTATGAGCTGTTTTATAACAATGTAGCGCTCAGTCGAGCTTATTTGAAAGACGTCTCTCCTCGCCAAAACTATGATATATTTTTGCGGCAACTGGAGGAGAAAGCAAACCTAGACGAGCAGTTTGCAGATATAAACACGCCCGTTTTT
>JAHDDZ010000029.1 GCA_020629095.1 Candidatus Altimarinota bacterium
ACACCTCGTTAGTCCTTTGTAGACTGAGCGCGAAAAAATATAATCGCACAAACAATGCATATATGAATCTATTGAGTCAATCGCTGGACCTATTCTTATCGTAGATGGAGTTGACGGCGCAAAATATGAAGAGCTGGTTGAGGTAACAACACCAGAGGGAATTATTAAAATGGGGAAAGTGCTTGAGGCACATGCCGGAAAGGCCGTTGTGCAGCTTTTTGAAAGCACTCAAGGAATGGCAACACAAGGCCTGAAAGCAAAATTTTTAGGGAAGGTAAGTACGTTAGGCGTTAGCACGGATATGCTTGGGCGAGTGTTTAATGGAGCTGGAAAGCCTATTGACGGCGGGCCAGAAGTACTCAGTGAGAAGTCAATTGACATCAGCGGTATGGCAATTAATCCTTACAGCCGAACATTTCCAAGTGATTTTATCCAGACGGGAATCAGCTCACTTGACGTCATGAACACGCTTGTGCGAGGGCAAAAACTACCAGTATTTAGTGGAGCTGGGTTGCCCCACGCTGAGCTGGCAACACAGATTGCACGGCAAGCAAAGGTAAATGATGGATCTGATTTTGCGGTGGTATTTGGCGCCATGGGCGTTACGTTTGAAGAAGCAATGTACTTCCAAAAAGAATTTGAGCGAACGGGCGCGATTGAAAAAGCCTGCTTGTTTGTAAACACTGCGGCAGACCCAGTGGTTGAGCGGATTGCGGTGCCACGAATGGCGTTGAGTTATGCGGAGTATCTTGCATTTGAAAAAGAGATGCATGTGTTAGTGATTTTGACAGACTTAACGAATTACGCTGAGGCGCTGCGAGAAGTGAGTGCAGCGCGAAAAGAAGTGCCTGGCCGACGTGGTTATCCAGGGTACCTATATACGGATTTGGCAACGATTTATGAGCGAGCTGGGCGAATTAAGGGGCGAGAGGGTTCTGTGACTCAGATGCCAATTTTGACTATGCCAGAAGACGATGTGACGCACCCGATTCCTGATTTGACAGGATACATTACAGAGGGACAATTTGTGTTGGATCGAAACCTCCACCAAAAGAAAATTGGTCCACCGGTAAACGTCTTGACCAGCTTGAGTCGATTGGCTGGAGCCGGTATGGGAGAAGGCAAAACCCGAGATGACCACAGTAAGCTTAAGGATCAACTCTTTGCGTGTTATGCTCGTGGGAAGGATGTGCGAGAGTTGGCGGTGGTGCTGGGGGAAAGCTCTTTGAGCGATATTGATAAGTTGTACTTGAGCTTCGCAGATGACTACGAGCGCGAGTTTATTGGTCAAGGAAGTGGCAAAGAGCGCGATATTATTACCTCGCTTGACCTTGGTTGGAAACTACTACGACGTTTCCCGAAGACAGAATTGAAACGACTAAACCAAAAAACAATTGATAAATATCATCCTGACAACCGACCAGACTGGGTAGACCCAGTTGCTTGATGATTTTGATTGTACGATCTCGGTTTACAGAAGACATTACGAGCGCGCTCCTGCAAGGGGCGCGTTCTGTTTTTGATGCAGAAAATGTTTCCTATAAAGTTATAGAAGTGCCAGGGGCGGTTGAACTTCCGGTGGCAGTTCAGTTGGGCATTCGGAAACATTTACCAGATGCTGTCTTGACCATTGGATGCGTTATAAAAGGGGAGACAGATCACTATGAATATGTGATGCAGAGTGTGACTGATGGCCTGACGCGCGTGGCGTTGGATGCAGTGGTGCCGGTTGTGCAGGGGGTTTTACCAGTAAAAGTGCGCAAATCAGCGCAGGCACGAACGCACCACGGAGTTGATTGGGCACGAACGGCAATAGAAATGGCACAGTTGAAAAATGACCTCAGTTAGCCTTAATGAGCTGAAATTGGCATTGAACCGAGGGGAGTTTATTATTGTGCATGACCCGCACCGTGAGGCAGAGGGGGATTTCTTTTTGCTTGCAGAACACGCAACATCAGCAAAAATAAACTATTTGATGACCCACGCACGGGGAATGATTTGTGTTGCCCTCAGTGGGGAGCTATGCGACCAGATGGAGTTACCAATGATGGTGCCAGTAGATGAAAACACATCTGAACATGGAACAAATTTTTGTGTACTGGTTGATGCGAAGAAGGATACGACTACGGGTGTAAGTGCATTTGACCGTGCACAGACAATTTTACAGTTGGCAGATAAGAGGGCTAAAAGATCTGATTTTGTAATGCCAGGTCATACTGCACCACTTCGTGCTATGGTTCCAGATAAGCGATTTGGACACACGGAGGCAGCGGTTGAGTTGGCAAAATCTGCTGGTGCCAGGCCGGCAGTTGTCATCTGTGAAATTATGAATACTGCTGGATACAAAGCATCTCGATCCGAGCAAGAAGCTTTGGCAGCAGAATTGAATTGTCTTCTTTTAGATATTGGTACATTAAAAAAGTTACTCGGATACTAGTTTAATAAAAAGCCCGCGTATACGGGCTTTTTCTATTATCGATAACGCTTTGAAAGCTTTACTGTTCTCGTCGAGCTACCATTTGAATTCCAAGTAATACCGTTAGAAACAGTATAAATCCGATTACCATTCCTGCTTTTGGTCCAACTTGTGGAAGCATTTTTGGTGCTGGCTTTGCAGCTGGAGTTGTTGGTTTTGGCGTTGGGGCTGGTGTTGTGTTAGCAGTACACTGCAAATTCACCGTTAATCCAGATGATCCGTTTGCAGAGCTATTAATGCTTGTAACACCTCCACAATCTTTCTTCACTCGAACGAAGAAAGCAAATTTCTTTGCACATGGTGCTTTTTGGCTAAATGCAGGAAACTTTAGAGTTCCTCCGCTGATGACCCCAAGACCTGCATCAATCATGTCTGCGGCTTGCAAAATACTACTAACATCTGCGCTTGCAACAAAATCTTGCACATCTTCTGTGTTTGATGTGAATGTGATTTCATATCGCAGAGTGTCACCAGGTCGTGCAGCTGTTGCGGTTGCGTCTTTATTTCCTTGAGAAATATTAACAACACTATATGAATAAGTAGCACTAGAAGGAAGTCCGGCAGGCGCTTGCGCTGCGGCAGTTCCAGCAAACACACCAACCAGTAGCGCGCTTAGAACGAATGAAAGTCGGTTCATCGATAATTTGGTTATATCCTTCATATAATAAGACAGTGTCTAAATTGGTCAAACAAAAGGGCTTGCGCATGGTCACAGTTTTGTGTCAAGAACAAAAAAGTGTTACAGACTTTCCATAATTTGAAACATTCTTTTTTTTGCTAATTCAAAAGCTTTGTGGGGTATTTGATTCTTTTTTTTAAGGAAGAGACTATAAGGCGCATCTCGCATAAATCCAATCATTTTTTTGTCGATGTGGTTTAACTCGTCATCCCAAATTGGGCACAGTCCAGCAAAGTGCATGACCTGTGTTAGGAAGCGAACATCACATGCCTCTGTGCACTCGGGGTCAAAAGCAGTCATTTCTGCCAGAGTTGTCTTAAAAAAGGAAGGACAAGGAGTACCCTCTGGCACATGGTCACGTATTCGCTGAAGCCATTCGTAGCCGATTGTAAGGGTTTCGTATTTCGTTAGAAAAGCTGAAAGAAGATGCGTTGTTTGCACTCTGCGTAGGCTCATCCGCGATCGACCCTGAAAGAGTTGCACTTTCATAATACGAAAAAAATCGAGCTCTTTTCGCATCTTTTTGCTTTTTTGTAGGTACCGTGCCCCGACAGAAATCCGTCCGTACTCTGGGGTAAAAAGCTCGATTATGCCTGAATTATCACTCAATTGCGTGCGACGCAGCAGCAGCGCGGTTGTCTCGATTGTGCCTTGCCTCATGTTCTCAAGTATTGCCAAACTGCGAGCCATGCGCCTAATATGCCTATAACAGCTCCACCAACAATTTGCCAAATATATACATTATCGACCATATAGGCGAAGATTTGACCAGCGAAGGGGAGTCCGAGTTGGGTAAGCATCGCGCCAAAAAGCAACATAGAGATGACTGCCGCAATGATACCGAGCAATGCGCCTTCCCATAAAAAGGGAAGTAAGATAAAACTTGATTTAGCTCCCAGCATTCGTGCTACTTCAACCTCGTCTTTTCTGCTAAAAACGAGCATCTGAAATGTATTTCCCATGAGGAATATTCCACCAATAGTGAAGAGTAAAATTAGGGCTAAGCTAAAGGCGGTAACGCCCTCCCTGATTGATAAAAGCTGCTCGATTATGTTTCGAAAACTAGCCTCTTCGTCATTGCTCCAGCTGGAAAAAAGATCACTGTATCGCCCTGATTTTAGGGTCTCAAATACATCTGGTGTTTGTTCCAAGTCCAGTAATTTTACCCGTAAACTTGCGCCAACTTGCACGCCCATAAACTCACTCGGTGGTAAAATTGTGGCCGTGGCACTTTGCTGTTGAAGCGCATTTAGCAGTCCCTCTAGTACAAATGCATCATAATCTGGGGCAAGTAACACGCTATAGTCTGCTCGTTTTTGTAACTCTGTCAGCTGCAGTTGTGTAAACTGGCGCACCCCGATGACGCTGCTGAGGAGGAAAAACAGAAGTACGCCGATGCCAATTGTGGTCAAGCTGAGAAATTTATTACGCCAAATTTGTTGTGTACCAACGGCAATTGCTCGTTTTATATTTGATAAAAATCCCATTAAAATTGTTTTTTACGGGCATCTTTAATACTCCAGATCATCAATAAAACAATCCCAAAAATGGTTAGAAGTAGCAGCGGCCAGCCGCTTTTTCTAGGTGCCTCATCAGCCCCACCGGTTTGTGGCAATTGGGCATTTCCATTGGTCGGGATAGTATTTGCTGCGATTGTTTCTGGCTCAATTTGTGTTTTTGCTGGAGCATCTCGCTCTTCAGTGGCTTCTACTGGTGGGTTTGGCATAACCATCTTTGCTGGTCTGGGCTCGTTTACAGACTCTAATATATCATCAATATCCTCAGTCACTTCGGGTGACTGCTTCAGCAACTCGGCCAGCTCATCATGGATTCGGCTTGGGGGTGCAGCGGGCTCTGGCAAAGGTGTTACGGCTGGCTCCTTATTATTTATTGGCTCTATTTCACCATCAAGTTCAGGCGTTTCCTCACCGGATTTTGACTCGCTTTCAGGTTCTGTTCCTCGCTCTATCAGCGGAACTTCTTCATCACCTTCATTTGGTTTTTCTGGTTCTGAGTCAGGCGTTTTGCCCTCGACTTCATTATACAACTCATATCGCTCAACCTCGGTTTTGTGGTAGTTTATCGCCTCCTCATAGGTCAATCCATCTGGTACTGTAAAAGGCTTCACGTTGCCCAAATCATCAGCCAGTTCAATTTCATCAAAGCTGCCAGGCTCTGGTCGTTCCTCATAGATTCCATAGGTTCCAGTTCCATCTATATACGCCGTAAAAACCATTTCATCACTGCCTTCAGCGCGTTCCATACGTCCCCCCAGCCGCCGCCAATACTCGCCCGTCCATTGCCACAGTTTCAGTTGTTGTGCATCCTCGGGTGGCATCATTAGCACCTTGACCCCCTTGGTTTTACTCCGGCTTGAGTCCGTAAAAGCTGCTGCCCGAAAGCTACTATTATACAGCACAAAACCAGTTTCCCATCGTGTATATGGCCGATTATTTGGTGCAGGTTCGTCGATAATTTCAGGCGGTAAAATTTCTGTGTCAGCCACCCAATATCGGGTTGCACTGGTGATGTTATTTTGCCCCTCGATGGCATCAGCAATCCGCTCTAAATTATCTTCATTCACATTATCTTCGTCTTCGATGATTAAGTCAGGCATATCTGTTTCTTCTTCTGGAACATTCCCGTCGCTCTCGTTTCCACTGCCAATGCTCCGGTCATTATCAAACTCGGGTGGTTCAGCTTCATCGCCCGCGCCGCCCTCACGCAGCTTTTTCAACAGGTCATAATTTGCATTTGCCTCCGCTCTGGCATATTGCTCAGTCGGGTCAACGACATATGTTCCGCGCACAAACTCGATAAAAATCGAGCCACTCGTGTCAGTTATGACTGCATTTTGCTGCACTTGCCCACTGACAACCGGCACGCTGGGGGTGGTGCGCGGCGCAGCCCAGGCCACAAGTGGCGCCAGCAGTGCAAGTAAAATCAGTTGGCGTTTCATCGTGGGGCATTATACTGGTTTTGCGTGACCACACAAATATGACTTTTGCTGACGCTCTCATCTACGCTGGAGTTTTAGGGGCTTACTTACTGGCTGTTGTCAGCCCTGGGCCTGACTTTTTTGTGGCAGTGCAGACCAGTTTGGGGCATGGTCGACGTGCAGGTGTAGGCGCAGCAATTGGCTTTGGGCTTGGCATTTTGGTACACGTGGCCTACTCCGTTGCGGGTATTGCGCTCATCATCAGTCAGTCGATTGTGGCCTTTCAAATTATAAAAACTATTGGGGCGCTCTATCTTATATACCTTGGATACAAAAGCTGGAAAAATCATTCCGGCTTTTCTGTGTTTGATTCAGATCAGCAAACAGGACAAACACATTTACCATTTGGCCAGGCGGTTCTGAAAGGTTTTTTGACAAATGTGCTGAACCCAAAAGCTACGCTCTTTTTCTTGGGGCTGTTTACGATTATGATTTCGCCCACAACGCTCATTTCGCATCAGGCCATTTTGGGGCTTATCATGGCACTAAATACCACTTTGTGGTTTTGTGCAGTGGCATTTTTCTTTACAATGCCACACATTCAACAGGGGTTTTTACGTTTCCAAAACTGGTTTAATAAGGCATTTGGTGCTATACTAATCGCACTTGGAATAAAAGTAATTTTGAATTAATGACGATCACACACGTTCACGCTCGGCAAGTTCTTGACTCACGCGGCAACCCGACTATAGAGGTCGAGTTGAGCGACGGAACCCATACCGTTCGGGCAGCCGTTCCCAGTGGAGCCAGCACTGGTGTGCACGAGGCAATTGAGCTGCGCGATGGGGATAAAAGTGTCTATGGCGGAAAGGGGGTCTTGACTGCAATTAAAAACGTGAAAGAGCTGATTGCACCTGTAGTTATAGGCATGAATCCAACTGATCAGCAGGTAATTGACACGACTATGCTACAACTGGACGGCACTGAAAATAAATCAAAACTGGGGGCAAATGCCATCTTGGGGGTCAGTTTAGCTGCTGCTAGACTGGCTGCACTGCAAAAGGAAATCCCGCTGTGGCAGCACATTTCGGGGCTTTCTGGAACGCAAAAAGCGAGCTTGCCGCGCCCGATGATGAATGTGATAAATGGCGGAGAGCACGCGGATAGTGGCTTGGCGGTGCAAGAATTTATGCTATTCCCGACGTTTGACACGTTTAAGCGCAACTTGCGCTGCGGAGCAGAGATTTTTCATGCCCTGAAAAAGCTGCTGAGCGCACGAGGATTATCAGTTGGTGTGGGTGATGAGGGCGGTTTTGCGCCGAAAATTGGGACAGTAGTTGAAGCGCTTGAGGTGCTATGTGAGGCCATTACCACTGCTGGATATGCCGTTGGGGACGAGGTTGAGATTGCGCTAGACGCGGCAGCGAGCGAGTTTTACGCAGATGAGAAATATGAAATTGATGGGTGGAAACTGACGGCCGACGAGTTGACAGCTTATTACGGAGAGCTGTTGAAGTCTTTCCCAATTACAAGCATTGAGGACAGCCACCACGAAGATGACTTTGCTGGTTTTGCTTCTATGCAAGCGGCATTTGGCGACCGCGTGCAACTGGTGGGGGATGATCTTTTTGTGACCAATCCAAAGCGGTTGCAGATTGGAATTGATCAAAAATTAGGCAACTCAATTTTGATTAAAGTAAACCAAATTGGATCTCTCAGCGAAACGCTTGAGACCATTTCTATGGCGAAGGCCGCCGGATTCAGGACTGTTATCAGCCACCGAAGCGGCGAAACGGGTGATACGTTTATCAGCGATTTGGCAGTTGGTACTGCCGCTGGACAGATCAAAACGGGGTCACTGAGCCGAGGCGAACGAACTGAAAAATATAACCAACTGCTGCGCATTTCAGAATCGCTCTAATTCTCGTTATATAAAGAGATTAGACGTCGTCTTTTTCGCCGTGATATGTCATATAGAGGTAATTGGTCTGTGCCGGAAACTCAGCCGCCAGCGTATCAATTTGTTTTGTGACAGGGCGAAAATTGCGCTTTACAGCTGTGCCACTGAAGGCTGAAATTTGTTTGTCAGACAGGCCAAGCGCTTTTGCTTCCCTTAGTTTTTCATTATCCAGTCCAGCCTGAAGGCTTTTTGCCATATTTGTAATTCGCTCAAGCTGGGTCACAAACCACCGGTCAATTTTTGTTATCTGGTAAATTTCCTCAGATGAAAACCATTCATTATAAAGGCCATACGCAACAGCCCATAATCGCCAAGGAGAGGCAACCCGCAGGTGCTCCTCGCAGACTTCTTTTGTATCAATTTTGTTTGGGCAATCTAGTACGCCCTGACTACCGACATTCAGCATCCGAACTGCCTTTTGGATGGCTTCAGGGAAGGTTCTCCCAAGCGCCATAACCTCGCCTACAGATTTCATTTCGGTGCTGATGATGTGCTTCACCTTTCGAAATTTTTGCAGGTCCCAGCGAGGGATTTTAACCGCAATATAATCAAGTGCTGGCTCAAAAAAGGCGGTGGTCTTTTTCGTAATTGCATTTGGAATTTCAGGCAATGTTTTACCAAGCATAATCTCTGCCGCGACGGCAGCTAGTGGGTATCCGGTTGCTTTTGAGGCCAAAGCCGATGAACGGCTCAGGCGTGCATTTACCTCGATCACCCGATAGTCATTTTCGTCATCTGGGTTCAGTGCATATTGAATATTACATTCTCCCACA
>JAHDDZ010000030.1:0-7740 GCA_020629095.1 Candidatus Altimarinota bacterium
AATAAGCAATAGATATTGCACTCGGGTTTGGCACCAGTTCACCCTCTGGCGAAACGGTGTAACCTGCTCGTGCTTGCCCCTCTATCAACTCACCAAACACACTTCCGTTTTCTCCTTTGGCAGTTACAAAGTCACTAAAGCCAGAGGGAAAGTTAGCCGGAATAGAGTTGTTGAGTTCGCTCTCCCAGATTTGTTCAAACGGATATACTTGCACTGATTCATCATTTGCGTACCGAGATTTGATTGATTCCCAGCTCGCGCCAGCTTCAACCTCTGCTCGAACAGCCGCTGCTGCGTCTCGCATTGGAGCCTCTTGGGCAGGGTCTTCTTCATACACCGTTAGTCTATTATCTCGCTCTGCTACTTGTTTAATCAAGTCTGGATTTGCATTTGGTGGTAGTTGTACCAGCACATGTTCCTCAGCTTCAAACTGACTTCGACGCACACTGACACCAGCATTACCGCTGCTGTTAATCCGGGCCTCGATCGCATCTCGCACGCTCTCAGCCACTTCATTTATGTTTACGTCATTATACTCATCATCATCTTCATTTAGACGAATACTATCAGATAGATCAATCCGATAATCCAGCTCTGTTCCGCCCTTCAGGTCAAGCCCCAGTTGCACCGGAAACTGCTGTGCCCATGTTCTCAGTTTGCCTTCTGGCAGCTTTTCTGCGGGAATTCCGAAAAGAGCCGCAACTCCAGTAATCAGCACCAACCACACAATTCTCGTTATCGTTTGCCTGTTCATGTACATATAAATAAGTCGAAGCGTATTATATTCACATTACTACTCTTGTGCATATAAAATGACTTGTTATTCAATGCAATTTTATTTATTACGCTAAAATAGGCGTGTTTGTATTTCGGTGTTTTCTTTGTTTTTGTCTGCCATTTGCAGGTGCTTTTTGGCTTCCTCCCAACTCCAAATAGGCACACCAGCAGCCTCTGCTTTTGCTTTTTTACTACTTGCTTTTTCGCCCAAAATCAGCGCCGTTGTCTTTTTGCTAATGCCGCCAACAGTCCCACCGAGGGATTCTATCGGCTCTGCGATATTTTTTCGACTAACCGGAAATCTGCCCGTAATGGCAAATTGCTTTCCGCTGAAGACCCCTCCTGTGGCTGTTTTAGTATTCCTTGAAGCGACTACACCAGCATCAATCAGGTCAGCTATTAGCCTCCGAAATCCCTCATTATTAAGGGCATTTTGTATACTTTGCACCAGCACATTACCTAGCCCATGCACGCTAGCAAGCCGCTCAGTCAGTGTGCTGGCATCTATTTTCAACAAATCCTTTAATTCAATCACCTCCGTTAATTCTGCCAATACTAAGTCAGAGACTTCTGCGCCAATGCCTCTTATTCCAAGAGCGGTTAACCATTTTATCAGTGAGGCATTTTTTGCCTTTTTTATGCTTTTTGTCAGCTGTTCAGCCTTGCGTTCTTGAAATCCATCGAGCGTGAGTAATTGCTCTTTTGTGATAGTAAAAACATCACTAAAGGATTTAACAAGCCCACTTTGCAATAGTAATTCTGCCGTTTTTGCTCCCAGTCCATCCATATCCAACACCCTCCCAATGTACTCTGGCCTGCAATTGCGCTGAGCAGTTGATATTTTCACACCGCAGGCGCATTTCATCTTCGGCTAAAACAGCTGTGCAATTCGGGCAATCCTGCGGTATTTCTATCTGTTTTTCAGTCCCGTCACGCAGCTCTTTCAGCGGCTTTTCGATGGCTGGAATGACGTCACCCGCTTTCACCAGCACGACGTGGTCGCCCAGTCTCAGGTCTTTGTTTTTCATGTCAACGCGGTTGTGGAGGATCGCACGGCTGACCCTGCTGCCGTCGACCAGCACGGGGACTAGCTCGGCCACTGGTGTCAGCACGCCAGTTCGGCCGACCTGCCACATAACCGCCTTTAGGCGCGTAACTGCCTCTGTCGGCGGAAACTTCCACGCGATCGCCCCACGGGCTACTTTTGCCGTAAATCCAATCTGTTCCCGGGTTTCTAGGTCATGCACTTTTAAGACGAGTCCATCGATTTCAAACGGAAACTGATCGCGCTGAGACGCAAAACCAGCACAAAAATTAATGGCCTCTTCAGCATTTGCCCCTACCCAGACAGGTGCCAAAGAGGGGATTTGCATGGCCTGAAGCCAATCATAGAGTGCGGTTTGAGTCGCTGGCGGGGTCGCCATGTTGTGCTGCCCAAGATGATAAACACGCATCCGCAGGTGCCGTTTTGATATAATCTTTGGGTCCAGCAGACGCACACTACCCGCTGCCAGATTGCGCGGGTTAGCAAACTGCTCGCCCTTCAGGGTGGCAAAATCATCTTTCCGTATATACACCTCGCCGGTCAACTCGGCGGTGACAGGCTCTGACAGGGTCAGCGGCAGCCCGCTGATTGTACGAATTGCATGGGTAATGTCTTCGCCAATTTGCCCATTACCGCGGGTCACAGCCCGTGTCAGTACTCCATTTTCATAGTGTAAAGTCGCATTGATTCCATCTATTTTTGGCTCGATGCTCAGCTCGATTTTTCGCCCAGTTTCTCGCTCCATGCGGGTTGTCCACTCACGTAACTCATCTATGTCAAATGCATCTGAAAGACTCCACTTTCGTGTCAAGTGCGGCACTTTTGGTAGACGCCCCCCCAGTGGCGCACCCACGCGCTGGGTTGGGCTTTTGGGGCTTATTAATTCCGGGTTGGCTGCTTCCAGAGCAATCAGCTGCTGTTTCAGTTGGTCGCGTACAGGCTCGCTCACATGGGATTCTTTCCCATTAAAATAGGCAAAGTTAGCTGCATTTAGCAGCGCAACGAGTCGGTCGTGCTCAGCCTGTTTGTTGCTCATTGTGGGCGTATTATGCTATAATGTTCTCGTAATGCAAGCCAAATGAGTCGCAGGCACCGTCGCCGCCGAAACCGCAAAAACCCGTGGGGAGGGGCTATTTTGCCGCACCAACAGGTTTCTGCCATGGCTGACAAAATGGAAGAAACCGAAGCGGCGGAACTGGCGGCATATGAGGAGGTGTTTGACAAAGAGATAGAAAAGTTATTTGACAAAGATTAGTATTGCCCTAATATATAGTTGTGCTGCAGGTTGTGCACTTGTACCTCTTGTGGCCAACATAGATCTTTTTGCTAACGAATAAACGAACTCTGGTTGGTGTTGTGCAGGTTGCTGCGTGGCACCAACCAGAGAAAGCTCTGGTGTATTTGAAACATTTTTTTAATCTTTAAAACCATAGAAATATATGGCTAGAAATTATTGTCTTAAGGCGGAAAGAATCCGCAACGCGAAAAAACTTCAAAAGGAAAACAGAGCCATTTGGCTCAGAAACCTTGGAAAAAGAAAAAGTGAAAGAGAGCCTTATAATGATGTTCCAGCTGGATTTAGTCTCTTTGGAGACAAGAATCCTTTTCAGAAGAAAAGAAGAAATGGGATGTCGAATAGATACATCCCGATAACCCTAAATCTACCGAAACCAACTGAGGTACAAGAGGATGTGGAACAGCAGGAGATTCCTGTTGCTACTTACTCAATTGGTGAAAAATTTGCTCTCTCAAAGTTTTTTAAGGCTTTGACTGAGGGGGCACAAGTAGCATAGTCTTTACCCATCCATAGGTAAAGACGAGGAGGTCGCCAGCGCATTCGTTTATTCGTTGGCACTTCTTTGTAACGAAGTTTCACTCGCTTTATTTGCATTGCTTTTTCGGGTGGCCTATACTCTGGGTGACTTAACCATCTGACACATGTCAATCATTCGAAATATCGGTTTGCTTATCTTGCTTGCACTCTTTGGTGCTGGGGGTTTTTTTGTACGAGAGGGCTTGCTGGTCTGGGAGGAAAATAAGGCACTCAAAGAGTCGCCTGAACTGGCACAAGTAAGTGACAGCGTGCGTGCGCGTATTGACTTGTTGAATAACAACATGGACAAACTTGCCAGTCAAAAAGTAGAACTGGAGGAGCAAGTGAAAGAACTAACAGAACAGGTTGATGAGTTGACAATCAGTAACACAACGTATTTTGAAAAGTTGAAAGCGTGTGAAGCTGGTGATAAAATGGAAGATGAGGATGTTGACACAGCAAAGGCAGAAATGAAAGATGATGAAAAAGACTCGTCATATGTTCCGACAAAGGCAGCAGAAGAAGCAGAGAAAACAGCTGTTTCACAGCCGAAAAATGTTATCACTCCAGTGAAAAATTTTATTGAAGTAAAAGACACCGACAGCAACTAATTCTTGCTGATTGTAATAAGGAAGCTCGCTTGGTTTCAAGAGGGCTTTTTTAGTTGCGGAAAGGTGTATATCTGTGGTATAATAATGGGATTATCCCATAAATGATGGTACATGGCGCAGAGGCTGCGGGGGGCAATGAAAAGCTGGAGCTCGCTCTGGTAGATGCTCTGAACCTTGATTTAGAAGAGGGAAAGCGGCTAACTCAGGTTGGTTTAACAGAAACTGAGTTGAACCTTTTGGCTTGTGGTTGTGCTGAAGACGCAGACCCAACGAAGGATTTTTATGAAGAGCTGAAAGTGCAAATTGCCGATGATTTTAGTGCCATGACGCCTTCAGATTTGGCAGCTGCTGTGAAAAGCACGGAGCTCTATAGTGCAGTGAAAACAAAGGTAGATAGATCACTTGTGAGCTTGGCTGGGCGCACGGGCGATGTGCTGAGCTCAAATCCAAATGCAGGCAAGCCGTGTGCAAATGAAGCTGATAATGAGGCCTGCAAGGACTATATTGTGCCAATCGGCGGAGCTGAGCAAATGCTTGGAAAGCCACGAGTACGGGTGATTCAGCAGATTCAAGATATTTTGAATACGGAGATTTGCCTTGAGGAAGTGGAGTGCCTCAAGGGGACATATATGCCAACTGGAACAAAAACCGTGGTGCTGCTGAAAGATCTGACACCAGACCAAATAGCCCTGATGAGAGATAATGAAACGGGTCAATATCATGTGCGGCAGGCGCTGGCGTTGAAGTTGGCAAAGCTGCGAAATACGCTCACGTTGGTGTACCAAGATCAGGCTGATTTGGGTGAAAAGCCACGGAAGATTGACATGGCGCTGCGCGCTGATGATGATGCAACTGATATGTGGTTTGAGCCAGATATTCACCTGCAGACATATGACTGGATTTGGAGTTATGTCGGTCTAGATGTAACAGGAGATATTGTTTCTGGCAGAGAAGTCGAACTGGACCCAGCGGTGCTGGCACCAGGTTGGATGCCAATGCAGCACGAGAACCTACAAAGCTTTTCTATCGAAGATTATTCATTTATGGGACAGCGTTTGTGGGATGCTTTTAACACCGAAATGCTGGAAAAAGCAGGCATGAAACACATGAGCCCAATGCAAAAATCACAGCTCTATTATGCTTTTAGCTATTCACTGCGACAGATGCAAGGGGATATAAATAGTGGCGCCATGAAAATGCCTGGAATTAGTGTATTTGAAAAATGGAAAAAGACCGCCAAAGTAGATAGCTTTAGCGATTTGTGGGGCGATCCGTCCCTTGGTACAACTGATAAACTGCCCACAGGGTGGGAAATAGCGCTGGCTGCAAACCCAGATGTAATGCGGTTATATGCAAATGTGGTGGCTAAAATAGCAACTGAAGGGGTTTTGAAAGGAAGTAATTTGGTGACTCTGCAAGGCCACACGGCCATGATCGACAAGCTGGAAAATAGATGGCGTGGACTAGAGGGGCAAGAATTGATTCGTGAAGTGGCTGGTGATGAGGTGCTGGGCTTTGTGCAGGCGGCGCAGGCGCTGGAGCCACGATTTAAGAAAGCCGGAATCAGTCTAAAAATAAGCGACAGAATAGCGCAATTAAACCCAGATAACCCGTCTGAGTTGCGTGCGTTGCTGGGCGAGCTCAGCCAAAAACGAGTGCAGCTCTATGCATATGAGCACAAAGATGAGTTTCAACGTCTGACGGCACGAGACAATAGACTGAGCACAGAAAAAGGAAAAGGCGGAGATCTCTTTGAGGAACTGAACCCGCGGTCATGGATGCCGCAAATTGGAGAGCTGGCAGAGGAGTGGATTGGTGTGCGGGGAATGGAAAACCCAGACAGTGATCCAATGTTTCAAATTATGCTCGAAGACCCGTCATTTCACCGGGCGTTTGATTCAATCACTGATGGTGACTTGACTGCAGAGCAGCGAAAAGACCGACTTTTACAAATGGAACAACGGGCATTTTCACGCGGGCAAGAGCTTTATGATAACTCAAAAATGAGTGAGATGGGATCTGACCCAGAGTTGCAAAAAGAGTTTATGAAGGAGTTTCGAACAGTGCTAGGCTCAATGAGCGTAGGGGATGACCCCCGAGAATGGAAGCCAAAACAAAAAGAGCAGATCATTGATTTATATGATACGATTCCTGAGTTTTTCAGAAATAAAAAACAAGATTACGTGCAGAAGTATATGGAGTATGCCACACAAAACTATAGCATCGCTATGGGCTTTGAGGACTGGCTTGGGCACTATGGTGACATGGGTGCGCTTGAGTGGGCACACTACAAATTCCATGAGCTGACCGGCGGACTCTTTGACCTAAATGAATGGTTGCCAGAGGGGCTTCAGAAAACCTTTGGGATGATTCCGGTAAAAGATGAAGTGTGGGTAGAGAAAATTAAGCAAGCAAAAGAACTGGAATTAACAGAGGATTATGATGAGCGAGAAGCACTTTTGATGGACCAACGAGGATATGAAATCTTATTTGAAAACAACACAAAACGAATGAATGGGCGGAGTATTCATGTGATGAATGGAACAAATCAGATCGTTTCACAGGGTGAGCGACAGGGGAGTTATGTCTCGCCGGTTGATGACACAGACCCTGATTATGATCAGTATAAGCACATAGAAGTGCAGTTGGAAGACCTTCTCAAAAATGCTAGCATGGAGCGGTATTTGAACCTAGGTTGGCAAATTGAAACGCTTGAGCACCTGCAAGAAATGCACGCACGTGGGCGGGTTTCTATTAGTAATGATAACAAACTGACCCTCTACCATTCATCTGACAAAAAAGAAATTTATATGCACTCTGGGGTTGAGTACACAGACATAGACCTAAATTCACCTGCCTCAGCAGAGGCGTACTTGATTGGGAGTGGTGGGTTGGAGGCGGCGTATGAGCAATCGGCCTCACAGCGAATTGCAAAAGAGACCGTGACAAAAGATGTGAGGAGTATTAAAACGGCAGAGGATATGCTAAAAGCGATTGATACGGGTGGGGTGCTGGCGCAATATAATGCAGAGCTGGGCAGAGTTGACCCATTGTTTGACCGAGAGTTCTTGGCTGACCCACAACACCTAGAGGCCGTCAAGCACTTGTTTGAACTCATGGGGCACGCAGAAAATACTGGTGGCGGCGAGGCGATGATCAGTCCAGACAATAAACTCACAAAAGAGCACGCAGATCTGTTTGTGCACAAAATGGAGTACGAAAGTGACTTTGCAAATCACTTTATGCATATGACCCTTGCCAGTCGAGAAGAGGCAGTTGATCGACACGCAAGCAAGCGAGAGAAAGGAAAGAATGCATTTTTGATTGCGCCAATAAAATGGGGTGTTGTTCCTTTTTTGATCTATAGCCCAAAAACTGTTTTGAAAGGATTTGGCACGGCGATTCAAAATGTGCTCTATCACTTTCCCGTCGGAGCCACAAAATCGGTTGCTGGCTTTGCAAAAGAGGCTGGAAAACGGTTGCTTGACCCAACC
>JAHDDZ010000030.1:7750-8760 GCA_020629095.1 Candidatus Altimarinota bacterium
AAAAAACAATTGACGCGATTAAGCAATTCATTCCAAATTTCACTGATAAATCATTTATTAATTGGCTGACAGTGCTCATGTATGGTGGTGCAGCTGCTGGATATGGGCAATTAAAAGAAGGAGATTTTACCTCTATTTTTAAGAAAATTGGAGAATCTATGAGCAATCCTGGGAACTTCTTGAGTGCATTGCAAAACGGCCTGAGTAGCGTAAAAGACGGTGCCAGAAACGCATTGGGTACTGTTGGGGGCTTCCTTGGGTTTGACCAAAATATTGGGGTAGTAAACAAGCAAGGACGACTGGTGCAATATCATACATATGAGCACGAAACGGGGGACACCTATGACTATGACGAAGTGCGCACCACAGAGCAGCAGGGAACCCTTTTGCGAGGGGGTGACGGAATGCACTATGAAGGACTAGATGCGTTGTTTTCTCAGGCACGATGGGAAACAGAAATGCCCAACGAAATGCCGCACACAGACCTGGACTTCACGCTTTCGGGCCCACCGCCACGCATCGAATATCAACGAGAATACTATCCCGTTAGTGTCTTTAAACTGGATTCGACAGGTACACAAATACCTCCAGCAATCGCCTCAGATGAGTACTTTACAGATGATAAACACAGCAATCGGCTTTATAAAAAGCTGTCAGATGGCACGTATCAACTTTGGATAAATGCCACGCCAGAGCAATATGTCGGCACTACAACAGGCACAACATATGAGTTTCAGCTTGATGCAAATGGCTACCCAATCTGGGAAAAAGACCAAACTCCAACCACAAAAAACGAGTTTGCAGAGCTGACCCCAACAGAGATTTCGACCATCGAAAAGGCGCTCAGTGGTAACGCAAATGTGCTGCGAGTGCGGTTTACAAGCCAGTTTGATTCAACAATTGGTGGAAAAGAATATACGCTTTCAGACATGCTGAATGCACTGAAACATGAGAAATTTGGGTCAAAAAATGCAATTGAAAAAGAGAAGTTGCAACAGGCTGCAGCCCGT
>JAHDDZ010000031.1 GCA_020629095.1 Candidatus Altimarinota bacterium
GAAAATCTACGTGAAGTAAAGGGATATTTACCTAAAAAATAGTCCTTATGCTGAATAATTCCGATAACTCGAGAACCATGGGTCATCCTCGATAGTTTGGAGCCTCTTTCAAAATACTTACATCATGCGGGTGGCTTTCTTTCATACCAGCATTAGTAATGCGAACAAATCGCTTTTTCTCCCACAACTCATGAATTGTCTCTGCACCATTATATCCCATGCTGCTGCGCACACCACCACACAGCTGAAACAACTCGCCTGCGGCATCGCCTTTATAAAGGATTTTGCCTTCAATTCCCTCTGGTACCAGCTTGTCATTTGCCACATTTCCTTGGGCATATCGATCCTTTGATCCCTTTGTCATGGCGGCAATTGACCCCATTCCACGATAGTATTTATAGGTCTTTCCATTCGCATAAATCATCTCTCCGGGAGCCTCCGTAGTGCCCGCTAGAAGTGACCCAATCATGCATACAGATGCCCCCCCGGCGAGAGCTTTTGCGATGTCTCCACTATACCGAATTCCCCCATCCGCAATGACCGGAACTCCGGCCTTGCTGGCTACCTCGGCCACCTCCATGACCGCGCCCAACTGCGGCACGCCGACACCCGCGATAATGCGCGTGGTGCAAATTGACCCCGGGCCAATTCCCACTTTAATACCGTCTGCCCCTGCATCTATCAGCGCCTGCGCAGCTTCGCCCGTGGCAATATTTCCACCAACCACATCTATGTGTGGGTGCGTTTCTTTTGCCCATTTCACGGTGTCTAACACACCTTTGCTGTGGCCGTGTGCAGTGTCTACCACTAGCACATCAACACCAGCCTCGACCAGCGCATTTATCCGTTCATCGCGATTCCAACCAGGCCCACAAGCCGCAGCCACCAACAGCCGCCCTTCTTTATCTTTTGCCGCATTCGGATACTGCTCATCTTTCTCAAGATCAGCCCGTGTCATCAGCGCACTAATGCTCCCATTTTCCTTCAAAATAAGCAACTTTCGGTGTCGACTTTCGGCCAGCTGCTCTCTCGCAGCCTCGAGTGAAATCGGCTCCTGTGCCGTAAAAATATTCTCAATTTTCGCCATTCGGTCTGTCACCGGTGCGTCTGCGTGCTTTGCCAAATAATCATTTCGGCGAATCATTCCCACGACTTTTCCGGCAAGTGTGCCGTCTTCTGTGATCGGCACGGCCTTATATCCAAACCGCTGCCGGATGGCAATAACATCAGCAATCTTTGCCTCAGTTCCCAGTACCATTGGTTCACGGATCAGCGCGCCCTCAAACCGCTTCACGCGGCGCACCATCTCAGCTTGCTCCTCTGGTGTGCAGTTTTTATGCAGCACCCCAATGCCCCCGTGCAAAGCCATCATAATGGCCATCCTATCCTCTGTTACTGTATCCATTGCCGCTGAAACCAGCGGAATATTAAGCGATACATTGCGCGTTATTTTTGATTTTAGCGACGCCTCTTTTGGTAAAATTTCACTATACCGAGGGGCTAGCAGCACATCATCAAATGTAAGTGAGAGTGGAATCGTATTCATGATTGCGAAGTTTCAGAAAGGTTTTTTTCAAAAAAGTAAGTGGCCAACAGGCTAAATCCAATCCCAACATCAATGAGGAAAAGTGTTCCCACTACCTGCATAATTCGCTGCGTCAGAGCAAAATTTGCTCCATCAAGCCAAATAGTTGCAGCTGCCCCAACAACGCACAAACCAACAATTAAGATGAAAATATGCGTCAAAATGCGCTTTGTCTTGGCTGAAATCAATTGTTTTGTGTGTTCCATTTGGCCTACTCTAGCGAGTGAAAATCGCCTTGTCAACTTCTTTTTTTTGGCTATAAAAGTGCCATGCAGTCTTTTTGGTCACAGGTCGATCGTCCGCTTTTAGTGCTCGCCCCCATGAGCGGATATACAGAAAGCCCTTTTCGGCGGCTTGTAAAAGAGCTAGAGCCCAGCACCATTTTGGTCTCCGAGCTCATTTCAGCTGAAGCCCTTCGCCGCAAAAACGAAAAGTCACTACGGCTTGCCAGCTTTCACCCAGATGAGAAAAATTACTACGCTGTGCAGCTGTTTGGTAAAGACGAGGAGACCTTTATAGAGGCTGCAAAAGTGGTCGAAGACATGGGCGCAGATGGCATTGACCTCAATTTTGGGTGCCCCAGCCCAAAAGTCGTGGGCAGCGGGCACGGCAGCGCCCTGCTAAAAGACAGTGCACGTAGCGCAAAAATGATTGAAAAGCTGGTCAAATCAACTCATTTGCCCGTGAGCGTAAAAATGCGCCTTGGGTTTTATGATGACGAAAATTTCATACAAAGCGCGCTTGATTTTGAGTCTGCTGGCATCGCCAGCATTGCCATCCATGGGCGCACGACCAAGCAAAAATACACCGGAAATGCAGACTGGACAAAAATATATGAACTAAAAAATCACCTTAAAATACCAGTCATCGGGAATGGAGACGTGACCAGTGCGATGATCGCGAAGAACAAATTACAGAACCTAGACGGAGTGATGATTGGGCGCGCGAGCATGCGCAACCCATGGATTTTTGCCCAATCGCGTGCAGCGTTTGAGGGGCGTGAAATTCCTAAAAAACCGCCCATTGCCGCGCAGCTAGAATTCTTTCGGCGGCACGCAAAAATGGCCATTGACTTCAAAAGTGAGGAGTGGGCGATGATTGAGCTACGCAAGCACTTTGCGCATTTTGTGCGAGGTGTTCGATATGCGGCGCAGTTCCGCGAGCGGCTCATTCGCGTGGCGACGTATGCCGAATTAGAGATTATTTTTGCAGAAATTGAAGCGCAAAATAGTGATAGATAAAACCAAAAAGCGACATTGCCAAAAGAGACTTTTTGTGCGCAGGATGATTATTCATATTTAATCCATCATTTATATTGCTTTTTTGTGTGCCTTGCATAAAAATAGGCAGCATGAAACTCCACACAAAAACACTGTCGAACGGTTTACGCCTGCAGGCCATCGAAATGCCGGGGACCAATGTGATCACAACACTCATTCTAGCAGGGGCTGGCAGCAGATATGAAACGCAGTCAGAGCGAGGAATTAGCCACTTTCTCGAGCATATGTTTTTTAAGGGGGCTGAGAAATATAAAACCCCAAAAGAGGTGAGCATGGCTGTTGACAGTTTCGGCGGTGCCTTTAATGCATTTACTGGAAAGGAGTATGCGGGGTATTATGTAAAATGCGGAAAAGAAAATCACGCAAAAGCGATCGATGTGCTAGCAGACATGCTACTGCGAAGCCGCTTTGAGCCAGCGGAAATCGAGAAGGAGCGTGGAGTTATTTTGGAAGAAATGGCAATGTATTTGGACGCGCCAATGTATCAAATCAGCTGGGATTTTGAGGCGCTAGCGTTTGGCGACCAATCGCTCGGGTGGGATCAAATTGGTACAAAAGAGCTGATAAACGGCGTAACACAAGATGACTTTAAAGCCTATCAGGCAGAGCTCTATACGCCAGATAACATTGTGATTACCGTTGCTGGAGCCGTAAACGAGCAGACGCTTGATGATTTAGTAGCGGCATTCCTGTTTCCAGATGAGAAAAAGAAGCGCCAGTTTCCAGTTTTAGATGAAGCAAAAACAACCAAAAAAGTGAACCACCGAGTCAAAAAAACAGAGCAATATCATATTGCATTCGGGGTGCGCGCAGTCGCCGAAAGTGATGAGAAATATGCGGCACTCAAGGTGCTGGGTGTGCTGTTAGGGGGCAATATGAGCAGCCGAATGTTTCAAAATGTGCGTGAACAAAAAGGCTTGTGCTATAGCATTCACACACTGGTTGAGGAGTTCACGGACACGGGGCTGATGGTCACCCGCGCTGGAGTCAAAAAATCTGACGTGCTGCGAGCAGTTGCTGCCATTCGGCACGAATATGAAGATGTGGCACAAAATGGGGTTAATGCCGAAGAGCTAAAAAATGCAGTGAATTACCTCCGAGGAAAGACGGACCTAAAGACCGAAGACACTGAGAGCGTCGCGCATCACTTTGCCAAACAAGCACTGCTCTATAATTCAACTAAAAACTACGCTGACTGGAAGGCAAAACTGGCAGTCGTCACCAAAGAACAGGTTGATGCAATCGCCAAAGAACTTCTGCACACTAATGCCTATCGGCTAGCGGTGATTGGGGATGATATGAGCGTCGCTGACCTCGAAAAAGAACTCGCCTAAATCGCTGGCACAAAACGCGTAAAGATCTCTGGCTTAGCTGCAAAATGCTCGAGATATGATTGGTGCAATGCATCATGAAACTGCGACATAAATAGCTGAATGAGGTGCAGCTTCATCGAGTCTGGGTGCGGTTTTGGGTAGGGTGGATAAAAGTGCCGATTGTGAATTGTGTACTCATATCCAGCTTCTGCACGTTCAGCCAACAAATCCCGCATGACTTCTCCCACCGCGGCATGGTCTGGGTGCGCATCGTGCGGAGATGTGTAATAAGTTTCATCTGGGGAAATACGCCCCAGCAAAACCCGTAGTGCATTTTCCAAATACCCCTTTGTATACGGCAAACCAGCCCAGTGAGCAGAGTCGTGTGTTGCCGAAATGAGACTATATGGACTTTCATAGACGGCGTCGGAGAGTTTTGCTAGCCCCTGATCTGGAAAACCAAGATGAATAATTTTATCTTCTGGAATGCCGATTATCTCAGCTGCCATGTGCGATTCCCCCAGCCGCTGTTCGCTATAATTCTCATTCTCCTCCGGATCTCCCCACTCCTTCGCCTCGCCCCCTGTCACAAAGATAATCCAAATATCTGTACCGGCTTCTTTTAGCTGCATCATCCGCTCTGCTGCACCAAGGATTTCATCATCTGGATGCGGAGCAATGACAACAGCCTGCCCAAAAGACGTCACCGGAAGGCACAAAAACGCAGCCAATAAAAACATTTTTTTCATAGTACGATTGGCATTTTACCCAAGCTGGGTTGTGGTGCATAGTTCTTTTTCAACTGCTGAAAGAGTTCTTCCACTAATGTTTCGTCACCTGATTCTGCCCGCGCGAATGCATTTTGTGGGCAGGCAAGCGCAACTGGCTCGTGCTCGACTGATCGGGCTATTAACTCTTTTGCTTGTGGCAGATGGATGTCATATATATGCGCATTGCTGATGCTGACAGTCAAGATGCCTACAGGCACCGAAAGCCGCTCCGCAAGCAGGTGCGCAAGGAGCGCAAAACCAGCCACATCATGCGGATTTCCGAGCATCATGTCATTACTGCGAATGACCAAGTGTAAGCAAAGTCTCCCCCCCAAAACCTGCACCGTGAAAGTAAATGGACACGGCACATTCTTTTTCGCGGTGCCATTTGCTAGTCCGTCATCTGACGGGTCCCACATGACAACCACGCCATGTCGACTACTTTTGTCTTCCTCTAGCAATTGCACTAGCCCCCCAATTTGGTCTCGCCAAAAATGCCGCCGCCAGCGATACCCATATGCACTTGAAATCGTATTATCTTCCTCTGCAAAGTCGTCCCAAATTTTTGTAAATTGCTGTAAAAAATCTAGCTTTTTCTCTCCCATTAAAAACCAAATTTGCTCGGCTATAAACACTTTTAACGGAATTCGTCGAAGTGTCAAAAGCGGAAACCCATCAGCCAAGTCAAACCGCATGGTCGCCCCCGCCAGGCTGTGGCACACATGCCCCGTACGTTTGTTTTCCTCTGGGGTTCCATGAGTAAGAACATCACGCAGTAGCTGCTTATATTGCACATCAAATGGGTTCAAATTGGACATCGGGTGTATTGTGGCGTATCGTGCGCATGATGGCAAGGAAATATGACGGGAGTGAAATTATTGGTGAGGTGCTAGCGGATACCCCAGAGGCACAAGATGTTTTTGCGGCATATGGCTTGAGTTGCTCGACTTGTGCTCTCAATGGCATTGATAGCATAAACGAAGGCGCAAAATTGCATGGCATGGAGGACCAAGAGGTGAAACTAATGCTGGAGGATCTGGGGAGCCTGAGCGGAGAAAAACCACGCAAGCCAGTAAATATGACAGAGGCTGCGCGAGTTGCGCTATTGCTGCACAAGGCTGAAATGGATGTTGAAGACGCAGGGCTTTACATAGATGGCAAAAACCCCGAAACTATCTTTTTAGACTTTACAGAGGCCCCACCAGCCGGCTGTACAGTTACTTTTTGTGATGGCCTGCAGTTCTTTTTAACCAGTTCTGCGCAGGTATTTTTGCGGTCGCACAGCATTGATTTTGAAGAATCAGAAACAGGTGGCGCTTTTGTGTTTCCTCTCTTATAATACTCCCATGAAAGGTATTTTTCTCTGTTCTGGCAGCAGCTCTCGCATGGCACCACTGGGTGATAAAAACCTCATGGAATACTATGGAAAGCCGCTCTGTGTACACCTTTTGCAACGTGCCATGAAGGGAGGGGTAACCAGCTTTATAATTGTCACAAATTCCAGCAACCGCACTGCTATAGCAAAAATAGTGGTAGAATGGAAAATCCCGGCAACGATAGCCGAGCAACAAGATTTATCTGCTGGCATGGCTGGCGGAATAAGTGATGCACTTGTGCATGTTTCGCCCAACGACCCAGTTGTAATAATTGGTGGAAATGATGCAGTAGATCCATCAGCGTACGCTGATGTGATAGCAAAAATAAATAAAAATGACGGGGCGATTTTAGCAAAAAAAGTAACTGAGTATTTTCCGGGGGGGTATATTTCTGTAAATGAAAAGGGGATTGTTCGACGTATAATTGAAAAACCAGGGGCTGGAAATGAGCCATCTAATATGGTGAATATCGTCTGTCATGGTTTTGCAAGAGCAAAAAACCTGTCTGATGCACTACAGGATGCAGCATCCGAGGCCGATGATGTATATGAGGTGGCGCTACAAAACCTCTTTGAAAATGGAAAATATGCAGTCGTGGAATATGAAAAAAGCTGGCAGGCGGTGAAATATCCGTGGCATGTACTGGATATGAAAAAGGCCCTTTGGTCTATTCCGAACAAGCGAATACACCCAAGCGCCGAGGTGCACTCAAGTGCTGTCATTGGAGATGAAGTCATATTAGATGCTGGTGTGCGCGTTATGCCATTTGCAACTGTGACTGGCAAAACCTATATAGGGCAAAACAGCTTAATTGGAAATAATGCCCTTATTATTGACTCTCACGTAGAGAAAAACAGCACAATCGGCAATGCAACAGAGATGACTCGCACCACAGTTGGGCACAACTTTTCCACACATAAATCATATATTGGAGACAGTATAATTGGAGATAGTGTGAACATGGGCGCATTTTCCTGCACGGCAAACATGCGTCTTGATCAGCAAACTGTTCGTGTGGGAATAAAAGGGGAAAAAACTGATAGTGGAAAGGAAAAATTAGGGGCTATCATTGGTGATGGGGCCCAAATTGGAATCCATGCAAGCCTCATGCCAGGCGTTAAAATAGAATCACTCGCACTGGTTCCACCCCGAGCAATTGTATAGTTTATTTTTTCTGAAAAAACTCTGCATTCTTTTTATTTTTCAACAACCCAATATATAAATATGTGAAAAAATAAAAAAACAACACGCATTGTAATACTATAGTTTTGTGGATGAATGAATTCTTTTTCAGGTTTTTCACAGAATAAAAAGCACGCACTTTCCCTTTTATTTATAAGAACTTTTAAATAAAAAATTTCTATGTTTCTTGAAAAAATGTGCCTTACCCTCTCTTTTTGACAAGTTTTTTAATTTCCAATTTTTATCTCTACTACGACTAATTATTTAAATTATTTTTAACAAAAATTAATTCAATAAAACAAAACTCATTACTCTGTGGCGAGGTTTTGAAAAAAGCTATAAAAAGTATTGACAGTAGATTTAAATCCGACTACATTCTCTCAGCTGTCTTGGTTGACAGTAAACAGAACGAAGAACAAAGCTCTTTTTCATTTCGGACGCAACAACTGAGAAATTTATTTCTCAAAACTTATACAAGAAACAAACCAAAAAATTCTTTTGTAATTCCAAAACCATGTGCAAACATGGTGATAACAATATAACAAATAAACAAACTTCTTTAAGAAGAGTTTGATCCTAGCTCAGGATGAACGCTGGCGGTGCGCCTAATACATGCAAGTCGAACGTGATCCACATTGTAGTTTACTACGCCGTGGTGAAAGTGGCGGACGAGCGAGTAACACGTAACCATCTGCCCCGTACTCAAGGATAACCTGTGGAAACGCAGGCTAATACTGGATAGTCTCGCAAGAGTAAAGCTTTAGCGGTACGGGAGGAGGTTGCGGCTTATCAGTTTGTTGGTGAGGTAAAGGCTCACCAAGACTATGACGAGTAGCTGGTCTGAGAGGATGATCAGCCGCGATGGGACTGAGACACGGCCCATACTCCTACGGGAGGCAGCAGTAAGGAATCTTCCGCAATGGACGAAAGTCTG
>JAHDDZ010000085.1 GCA_020629095.1 Candidatus Altimarinota bacterium
CATCAGGATTGAACAGAAAAACTTCAGTCTTGAGCCGCACGCGCAAAACACGACAGAGATAATGACTCATCTCGGCATTCAGACAGTATTCTCCGGCGGATAGGGGATGTGCGTGGTATAGACGAATTTTCATTTTGTGCGCTTTCTGATATACGACTGATGTAAGCTTATCAGCACCAATCACAGGGTACGTTATTTTTCATAAAGAGCAAGACCCGTACTGTCCATGCCCGATGTAACCAGCGATATCAATCCCCGTCATCTGCTCGTTCGATATTTGCCAGTGGGCTGGTGGCCTTATGCCGCGTTGAGTCGGCTTGATCGTCCTACAGGAACCTATCTGGCTTTCCTGCCGGCCTTTATGGGTCTGAATCTCGCGACATTTTACCTGCCTGCCTCCCAAAAATCCTTCCAGGAATGGCTCATGCTTGGTCTGGTTCTGTTTATTGGTGCATGGGCAATGCGGAGTGCTGGCTGTATCTGGAACGACTGGCTGGATCGCGACCTGGATAAAAAGGTCGCCCGGACAAAAAATCGTCCTGTTGCCTCAGGGCGGATTTCCTCAGCTTCTGCACTGAGCGTTTTGTTGTGTCTCTTGCTGCTTTCGGCATCCTTGCTGTTGCTGTTGCCTGTGCATGCGCTTTGGGTTCTGCTGCTTATTATTCCTGGCTCTGCGCTATATCCGATGATGAAACGCTGGGTTGATGCCCCACAGCTGTGGCTTGGACTCACTTTTAATGCCGGGGTGTGGGTGCCTTGGCTCGCATTGCACGGTCCTCACAACCTGATGATGCCGACAGTGTTGTATTGCGGATGTATATGCTGGACATTGGGTTATGACACCGTTTATGCCCTGCAAGACATCCAGGATGACGAAAAAACAGGGATTCGGTCCTTGGCTTTTGGGAAAGGGCAAAGTCGTTGGAATAACTTTGTTTTATTTCTTTTGTTGCTCTTTTTGGTCTATCCTTCTATACCTCAAGAATCAAAATACTGAGATCTCAGCATGGGCTGTTGTTGGTTACGGAGTGGCTTGGTTCTATCTTCTGGCTATGGGGATTCGGTGGCATCAGGATTATGCACAATTGCCCTGTGAAAAACCGTCTTGCAGACACCAGGAGGAGCAGGCGAATCCCCTTGGAAGTGAACAATGGCAACCCGCATCCGGAGTGTTCAAAAAAAACAGACACAGCACTTTTTTTCATCAGAATGCTCTGTTTGGCTTGGTGATCAGCGTCATTTGGATTTAGTACAATAATAATTTTGAGAAAGAAAATTTATGATAAATATCGCGGCGAATCCCAAAAAACAGGCAGAAGTTCTTCGTGTGATTCGGGCAGCAAAATCGATGCGGGCTTCG
>JAHDDZ010000032.1 GCA_020629095.1 Candidatus Altimarinota bacterium
CCTTGAATCTGGTCAGCATGCAGATGCATCGTAATCACCCGATCAGCCCCTGCGTGCACAACCATTTTTGCCCATAGCTTAGCAGAAATACCCTCTCTTGCCTCGTGGATTTTATCTTGCCGACTATAAGGCATGTAGGGCAAAATGACGGTAATTGAGTTCGCAAAACTCTGTTTGGCCGCGTCTATCATTAGTAACAGCTCGACCATATCGCGGTTCATCTGTCCTGTGCGACCGGTCTGAATCAAATAAACATCAACCCCACGTAGGCTTTCTCCATACTTCACATACAGCTCTCCGCAGCTAAACTCGGTTATTTTTATCGGGCTTAATTGCGTGCCAAGCGAGTTCGCAACGGAGGCCGCAAAGGCCGGATGGCTGCTGCCAGAGAAAAGTTTTACGTGTGTCATTGGCATTATTATACCCCATTTCTTGCCATGTTGCCACGTTTTTCGTACACTCTTTTGTGTGAAACTGACTCTCATTACGGTCACTTACGGTGAGGCCACTCGTGCAAAAGCGCTGGTGCAAAGCCTTTTGCGGTTTCCTCCACCGTGTGATTGGCAGCTGATTTTGGTCGATAATGGGTCACCCAAAGCGGTGACTAGCCAGCTGAGAGAAATAGCAGAAGGGGGAAATATTACGCTCATTCCACTGAGAAAAAACATGGGTTATGGAGCTGCCATAAACGAGGCGGCCGCTTTTGCAAAAGGGGAAATTATTGGTATTTTAAACCCAGACATAGAGGCAACAGAAAAGACATGGGAACCGCTTTTGGCCTTTTTGCAGCAGTACCCACGGTCGATTATTGCCCCACAGTTGGTTGCGGCAAATGGTGATCAACTGCAAAATGCGCGCCCAGCTGAGTCTGTTTGGTCACTGGTCGCAGGGCGTTTTGCTTCAAAAAAGATGATGCCTCAGCCCAAAAAGCCCACGGCAGTTGAGTGGATTCAGGGGAGTTTTATGCTCATGCGCCGCGAAATCTTTGCAGCAGTTGTTGGTTTTGATGATCGATTTTTTCTCTTTTTTGAGGACACCGATCTGTGCCGAACCGCTTGGGAAAAAGATATTCCAGTCATTTTGGTACCAGATGCAACTGCTATTCATGGAACAGAACGCCTTTCTGGCAATGGGATTTCGCTCTTCAAAAAAACATTTTGGATCCACATTCACTCTGCTCTGAAATATTGGCGAAAGTGGGGGGCTTTTCGGTGGAGCAAAAAAGGTGGTCTTTTTTCAAATTTTGATTATTCTCCGGTTGAAAAATTATCGCAAACACACATGAAAGATTTGATACTACTGGGAAAGCAGGGCAGCGGAAAGGGCACGCAGGGGAAAATATTAGCTGAGAAATGGGGCTACCAAATTTTTGAAACGGGGGCAGAACTGCGGGCAATTGCTGCATCTGACACTGACCTTGGCCGGGAAGTAAAGGAAATTACGGAGCGAGGGGATTTGGTTTCAAATGAAATTGTTATGCGGATTGTGGCAAATTTTATAGGAAATCTAGATGGGAAAACGCCCGTCATTTTTGATGGAATTCCGCGAAGCGAGGAGCAGCGTGCATCGCTAGAGGCAGAACTAGAGAAGGCTAATCGATCTTGGCAGCCGCTCTTGATTCACCTGACAGACAAGGAAGCCATGCGCCGCCTGCTAAGTCGCGGAACTGCGGCTGATACGGGTGCAGTATTTGGCGTGGCCAGTACAGCACCAAAACGAGCAGACGACAATGAAGCAGGAATTGCGCGGCGGCTTCAGAATTTTGCAAAGCACACACAGCCACTGATAGATAATTGGGGCGACCGCGGGTTGCTCATTTCAGTTAACGGTGAGCAGGAGCCGGCGGCCGTAACAACTGAGGTGATGAGCGCACTTGGCCTTTCATGAGCATCTTTATTGCCACACCAGCGCAGCAGCAAACACTTCGCGAAGGGGCAAAAATCTTGAAGCAAGTGCAGGAAACACTAAAGGGAATGATAGCTGAGGGAGTAACTGGAAAACAGCTAGATGCTGTGGCAGAGCGGATAATTCGCGATGCTGGTGCGGCGCCTACTTTTAAAGGATATGGCGGATTCCCTGCAACTTTATGTGTGATGATAAATGACCAAATTGTGCATGGAATTCCCTCAAACGAGCCACTGAAAAATGGTGATTTGCTCAGCATTGACTGCGGTGTGCATTATGGCGGGTTGCACACAGATGCTGCCTTTAGTGTAGTAGTCGGCGGAGGAGACAAAAAGCCAGCGCGTGAGGCGTTTCAAAAGACCGTAAAAGCGGCGCTTGAAGCGGGTTGCGAGCAGGCAATTGTGGGAAATCGAGTTGGGGCAATTGGTGAGGCGATTGAGCGGGTGATTAAAAAATCGCCCTATTCGCTTTGCCGAGAGTACACTGGGCATGGCCTTGGCACAGAGCTACACATGGAGCCGTATGTGTATAATTTTGGAAGTCGGCGTGAGGGTATGGTGCTTGCCCCTGGGCAAGTCATCGCGATTGAGCCGATTGTGGCCTCAGGGAAGCCAGAAAACCACACTTTGAGTGACAAATGGACAGTACTGACAGATGATGGATCGGACGCTTGTCAGTGGGAGCACTGTGGCATTGTGCACGAAGACCACTTTGAAATTCTTGTGTGATGGCAGAATATGACGCATTTGCGGCTGATTTTCATGCAACACGAAATCGGCCTTGGCCCGAGTTTGAGCTGCTCAAGCAGTACATAAAACCCAAGGCAAAAGTGCTCGATGTTGGATGCGGCAACGGCCGGTTACGACACTATTTGCCAAATGAGGTAATATATACGGGCATGGATATCAGCGAGAAACTGATTAAAATTGCGCAAAAAGAACACCCAAATGCGTCTTTTGTGCAGCATGACTTTGTGAATATATGGCCACAAGAAATGACTCATTTTGATGTCATTGTGGGCATTGCGTCCTATCATCATATTTTAAGCAAAGCACAGCAGCAGCAGTTTTTGGAGAACGCGCTTGCGGCGCTTCAACCTGGCGGAATCCTTTTTTTAACCACATGGAAACTGCCACAAAAGCACCGAATAGCCAACTGGACGCGTGGCCGATTTGTCAACTGGAATGTTCCATTTCAGGGACATAAGCGGATATATAGAAAGACATCTGCTCGGACTCTGCGGTCTGACCTAAAACGAGCGGGTTTCAGTGTGCTGCGTGCAGATTGCCCATTTGGCAGAAACTTCGTTGCGGTGGGACAAAAACCAAGCTAGACAGCTGATTCATCGTCCATTGTTTCACGCTCGCCACGGTTAAACTGGCGGCGTTTTTCGAGCCAGTTGAGGTAGTCGCCCAGCAGCATCTGAGTTCCGCGGTCAATTGCGTCATCTTCGTTTACCTGGTCATCTGGCAGTTCGAGATCAGGGGTAATCCCCTCTCCGTCAATCCGCCGTCCTTTTGGTGTCAGCCACTCGGCAGTTGTCACCTTCAAGCTAGCTCCATTGCTTAGATTTACAATGTGTTGTACAAGGCCCTTTCCGAAGCTTTTTTGCCCGAGCACAACGCCTCTTGCATGGTCTTGGATAGCTCCGGCGAACACTTCACTGGCGCTCGCAGATCCTTCATTTATCAGTACAACTAGCGGAATTTGAGTCAATACACCATTTCGTTCCGTTTTAAAATCACGCGTCGCAAAGGCCTTATTTCCCTTTGTTTGTACGATCAGCTTATTTCGCAAAAAGTGCCCTAAGACCTCAACACAAGCGTCTAGATCACCACCACCATTGTTACGCAGGTCAACAATTATCCCGTCTGGGTTTTCAAGTAAAATATCAGCAGAGGCGTCATCAAACTGGCTTCCGAGCTGGGATGTAAACTGTGAAATACTAATGACCACTATTTTTTTTGTCTCAGCTGGGGCGTCCTCCTTTTCGCTTTCAGCTTCTTCCTCAGAAACAGGTATGTCAATTGCCTCCCATTCGAGTGGTCGCAGAGTGATGGTGTCTCGAATGATGGTAATCGGGAGCGGATTTGAGAGTTCCTCGCGCTCTATCAGCAGCTCTACTGGAGATCCTTTTTTCCCCTTAATTTGACTCACAGCCTCTAATATATCTACCCCAGCGGTACTGGCTCCATCAATTTCTAAAATAATATCCCCAGACTCCAGTCCGGCACCTTTGGCAGGGCTCCCCTTTAGAGGCGTCACAACCACAATTTGATCGTCTCGCATTTCAACTTCTGCACCGATTCCAGTAAATCCGCCACTGATTCCATCTTGAAATGACTCACTTTCTTTTGGGGTAAAAAAGACAGTGTAGGGGTCTCCGCTGGCATATACCATCCCCTTGATTGCACCATACATTTGCTCTTCGCTGTCGAGCTCCTCTGCCCGAAGGAAGTTTGTCTCCAGCTCGTCCCATACTTCCCACATTAGACTTAAATCTAAGTCTTCTGGTTTTGATCTTTTGTTTTTGCTTGGCAGTACTTCAGGCACTGTTTCCTCTGGGGTTTCAACTTCTGGTATAATTTCTATTATTTGTGAGCTATGGTTGTCAAATCGACTATTCAAGCTCCAGCCCATCAAAAAACCAATGAGGGGCAAAACCAGAAAGAAGAGGAATTGTATATTTCTTTTAAAATGCGGCATGCAAAATCATAAATGTAGCTCAAGTTTACCGAAGTAAAACATCTGTGCAAGTAGCCAATTTGTAACATATTTATGAATTCTCTACTTGCCTTTTTTGTTTTGTTTTGCTATACACGCATTACATGAAAAAGCAGAACATAGTATTAGTTGGCTTCCGAGGGTCTGGAAAGACCATGTTTGGTAGTGCTATGGCAGAGTTAATCGGCATGCCGTTTGCAGATCTTGACGCAGAAGTTGAATTTCTCATTGGGCAGCCAATCTTTGATTTTGTAGAAAAGTATGGCTGGCAGGTTTTTCGTGAAGTAGAACAGCGTGTTACGCATGATTTTTCTCGGCATTTCAGTGGAATTATCTCGACCGGCGGAGGAACTATCGAAAATAGTAAAAATCTTCAAACACTCAAGCGCGATGCAGCATTTGTATTTCTGCACCCAGAATTCATGCAGGTGCGAGAGTATTTGCTGAAAACAGACAAAGACAAAAAGCGACCGCGGTTGAACCCAGACCTGCCACTTGCAATGGAAATTGACCAGTTGTGGAGTCAGCGAAAAGGGATTTATAATGCCGTTAGCGACGTAGAGGTTGAGCCTGATTTACATGGAAAACCAGCAGTTGAGGCACGGAAAATCCTTGGTCAGTTGCCAGCTAACTTTGTGCCAAATATCCCACCTCGCAGAAAAGTAGTGGTCATGAGTAGCAGCGGCGGAACAACTATCGACGGCTTACTGGAACGGCAAAAGCTGGGGCGAATTCCAAATGTGGAATTCACGGCATTTATTACTGATAAACCAAATTGTGGGGCGCTGGGAAAAGCAAAAAAAGGAGGAATTCCTCGAATAGAAGTGCTGGAGCCCCGCAAGGGTGAAGATCCAGAGGAGTATGATAGAGCGATCATGAATATTTTGCGAGAGGAGCAGCCAGATTACATTTTGTTGGCTGGGTATATGCGGATTTTAAGCCCGCTGTATTGTGATAATTTTGGCGATATTACGCTCAATGCACATCCGTCGCTGTTACCAGAATATGCCGGCATGATGTCTGACGACATTCACGAGGCAGTTTTGACAGCAGGCGACAAGTACACGGGGGCAACAATCCATCGAGTCACGGCAGAGTTGGATGCAGGTGAAATTGTCGTTCAGCGAAAAGTTGTAGTGCAAGAAGACGACGCCCCAAAGAGCCTGAAATGGCGTGTGCAACAACAAGAAGTCCTTGGTTTTTGTGAAGTTTTAGAGCGTCGATAGTACACATTTTGTGTTCTACTTTGCAATAAGTAGCAGTGGTATTTCAAGTCTTTTTGAGCACTTTTTGCATACGGCACTTGCGTAAAGTCTTTTTGTATGTAGCATAAAAGATGATATTTAACCCAATATTTCATGAAAAACATGAAGATGCTTCTAGCCGAAATGCTCGGCACATTTACACTCGTGTTGGTTGGTTGTGGCTCTGCTGTCATTGCTGGTCAGCAAATCGGCCTTCTGGGCGTAGCGCTTTGTTTCGGTTTGGCAGTGACTATGATGGCCTACACTGTTGGCGGAATTAGTGGCGGACATTTTAACCCAGCGGTTACAATTGGCCAGATGGTGGCTGGAAAAGTAAGCTGGTCTCATTTGCCAACCTACTTGATTGGACAAATCGTAGGTGGCGCACTTGGTGCATTGGTTATTTACCTTATCATGACGCAAAAGGCTGGATTTGAAATTACTGGAAACTTTGCTTCAACTGGTTTCGGTGCTTCATCTCCTATGGGCTTTAACGCTACTGCTGGGGCAATTGCAGAGGTTGTGGCTACATTTATCTTTGTGAGCGTAATCCTTGGTACGAGCCAGAAAAATTACCCTCCAGCTATGGGAGGTCTTATCATTGGTTTGACATTGGCAGCGATGATCATGCTCATTGGCCTTATTACAAACGCCTCACTTAATCCTGCACGAAGCCTGGCAACAGCAATCTTTGAAGGTGGAACGGCGCTTTCTCAGGTTTGGTTCTTCTTTGTATGGCCAATCGTGGGGGCTGTTTTGGCGGCAATTTTTCACAAAATGTTGTTCCATTGTTCAGATGATGGAAGCTGTGCAGTGTAGTTTTGTATTTGCACAGGAACAGAAAAGACCCCAATCGGGGTCTTTTTTTTTGACCTGAGAACGGAAATCAAAGACAATAGCGTGGATGATAGAAATACAAACACAGCTGAGAAGCCACAATTGTGGCGCACTAAATGCCGCAGTTGCAGGCACAGAAGTTACTTTGTGTGGTTGGGTTGACGGCCGACGTGACCACGGAGGCATTATTTTTATTGATCTGCGAGATCGCTGGGGCATTACCCAAATTGTGTTTGACCCAAATGTGAATGCCGATGCGCACGCCGCCGCCGAGGCAATTCGCCCAGAGTGGGTTCTGCGCGTAACTGGAAATGTGCGAAAACGGGGAGAAGGGCTAGCGAATAAGAATATTTCTACGGGGGAGATTGAGCTGGCAACTGCAGCGGTCGAGGTCTTAAATAAGGCTATTACGCCCCCATTTGAAATTGGGAAAGAGGGCGTGCGAGAAGATTTGAGGCTGGAGTATCGGTACCTTGATTTGCGGGCGCAACGCCTGCAGAATAACCTAAAATTGCGACATAACATGACGCGGGCCATTCGAAATTATTTTGATGAAAACCAGTTCATCGAGGTCGAGACACCGATTATGGTAAAGGGCACGCCAGAGGGATCACGCGAATATTTAGTACCAAGTCGACTGCACCCAGGGTCGTTTTATGTGCTTCCGCAAAGCCCGCAGCAGCTGAAGCAGCTACTGATGGTGGGTGGCACAGATCGATATTTTCAGATTGCGCGGTGTTTCCGCGATGAAGACCTGCGCGGTGACCGCCAACCCGAGTTTACGCAGTTTGAGATTGAGATGAGTTTTGTGACCCAAGAAGATGTGATGCAGATGATCGAGGGGAGTTTTCATGCGCTAACAGAGGCCTGCGCGCCGCACAAAGAGTGGCGAAAGTTCTTGGTTGATGGGCAATTTAGGAGAATTACATGGGACGACGCAATGAATAATTATGGTTCTGACAAGCCTGATTTGCGGTTTGAGCGAACCATGACTGACGTGACCGAGTTGGTAAAAGACAGCGGATTTGGAGTCTTTAAGGGGGCTGCTGGAAACGGTGGAGTTGTGAAAGCACTTCGCTGGGAGGGTGGCGCAAAGCTGACCCGAAAGGAGATTGATACACTGACGGAGCTGGCCAAAACGCATGGAGCGAAGGGACTTGCGTATATAATCGTAAAAGAGGGCGGAGAGCTGCAAAGCCCGATTGTGAAGTTCATGGGAGACGATGAGGCGGCCGCGGTCGTAAAGGCAGTTGGTGCCGTTGCAGGTGACATTATTTTCTTTGGGGCAGATGAATTTGTGGCGGCCTGTGAGGCACTTGGGCAAGTGCGAC